>JAKLHL010000036.1 GCA_022710165.1 Bdellovibrionales bacterium
CCACATAGAGAACAGTGCCGGGTTCTTTAATTTCAATCTGGATTACACCAATATCGCAAGGCTTGGGATAGCAGTTTATGGCTACGGCCATGCTGAGTTAAAGCCGGTCTTGAGGCTGTACTCGCACATAAAGGACATAAAGAAAGTAAAAAAAGATGAGACCATAAGTTATGGAGGCTGGTTCAAGGCCCCAGAGGACATGACCGTTGCAGTTGTGCCGGTCGGATATGGCGACGGGTTCATGCGCTCAAATAGAAAAGGTACTGTACTCATAAACGGTGTTGAAGCCCCTATAGTAAGCATCATATGCATGGATTACTTTATGGTCGACGTAAGCAAGGTGCCGAATGTGAATATAGCAGACAAGGTCACCATAATCGGTGAGGGGCACGACGCATCTTACTGGGCAAAGGTCTCTGGGACCATAGTCTACGAGGTCCTAACCCTTCTAAACCCAAGGATCAGGAGAACATACAATGGAAGCAAGGATCACGCCTAAGAAAGCGCTTATAAGCGCAACTAACAAGGAATTGATAAAGGACTTTGCGCTTGGACTGGATAAGCTCGGCGTTGAGATATTCAGCACCAAGGGTACCTGCGCTTTTTTGAAAGGAATAGGGGTTAACGCAAAGTCTGTAGAAGAATACATCAACTTTCCAGAGATACTGGACGGCAGAGTAAAAACGCTCCATCCAAAGATATTCGGTGCCATACTTTCAAAGAGGACAGAAGCTCACAGGGCACAGGCAAAAGAACACGGCATGCATGAGTTCGATATAGTCTGTGTTGATCTTTACGCCTTTAGGGACGCTGTGGCAGGCGGTGCTGATCTTGATAATGCATTAGAGCACATAGATATAGGCGGGATCGCTCTGATAAGGGCCTCTGCAAAGTCTTTCAAGAACGTTACTATACTTGTTGATGCGGATGATTTTAATAAAGTGCTTAGTGAGATAAAAGAGGGTGGGATAAGTTTTGAGACCAGAAAAAGATTGGCTTTAAAAGCGTTCAGGCATTCCTCGGCGTATGACTATGCGATAGCGTCGTACCTTGCAGATAATGACATGCCCCTAAGGTATGGAGAGAACCCTCATCAAAAGGCTTTTTACATTGGCGCAGACTCTTACGTAGAAAAAGTCTTGAAGGGAGAGCCTTCATACAACAATCTTTTGGACCTGGACGGTTCTGCAGAACTTTGTTTTGGGCTCGATAAAATGGGATATAAATACGCCGCTGTGATAGTAAAACACGGGAGCCCATGCGGCATAGGTGTGTCTGATAAGAACATAACTGAAGCTTTTACTAAGGCCTGGGATTGCGATCCTACCTCAAGCTACGGCGGTGTATTAACCATATCAACAGCACCTGATCAGGACCTGCTTGAAGCGATGAAAGGAAAATTTGTTGAAGTGCTTTGCGCACCAAAGTTCCCGGATGGTTTTTTATCTGCCACAGAGTCCAGAAAAAAACTTAAAATTTTAAAACTAAATAAAGATACTGTACTAAAAACAGGAGTGACAAGAAGGAGCGCTTGCGGAGGGATTCTTGAGCAGGGCAAGGACGACTGGTGGAACGACAGCTCAAATCCAGAGATCTTCAAGCACGTATCAACAAGACCGGCTTCCAAGGATGAGATGACCGCAGTAAAGCTTGGATGGGCAGGTACTGCAGGTACAAAATCTAACTCAATAGTAATAGCATCACCAAACAGGATACTTGGTATCGGTGGAGGCTGTGTAAGCAGGATAGACGCTACCAGCATGGCAGTAACAAAAGCAAGGATGGTAATAAGTGAGACAGGGGATAAGGGCCCATACATACGTGCATCAGACGGGTTCCTTCCTTTTGCTGACAGTGTTGCCACGGCCAAAGAACTTGGCGTGACCGCAATAGTAGAGCCCGGCGGATCAATAAGGGACGAAGAGGTCATAGAGGCCTGCAACAAGGCAGATATAGCACTGATATTCACAGGCAAGAGACACTTCAGACACTAGTATTGGACAGATATGCTATAATACTTGCATGGAGACCTGTTTATGAATTTTATCAAAGGCTTACTGGCACTGATATTGGCAGTAAACCTTTCCTCTTGCAATCCGCTTGGTGTTGATGACTCTATGGGTTCAGGCGGAGCCCCAAAAGAACTTGCTTTCATAAGCTCTGTGACACCTTCTATTGGCGATGTTTCAGGAGGCGCTAGTCTAACTATAAAAGGCGGATACTTTGAAGAAGGATCAAAAATATTCATTGGCGATACCGAATGTTCTAACATTAGTATCGTATCTGCTAAACAGATAGACTGTACAAGCCCTTCAGGCAGTATAGGACTTAAAGATGTAAAAATAGTTGATAAGGACGGAAGGGAATACATATTAGAGGGATCTTTCACATATGTCGTGACGTACTTGGATATAACCGGACCTAACGGCGGTGTGGATTTCACCACACAAGAGGTTCAAGCTACAGTGCATGGGAATTGCAGCAAGAACCTTAGTTCTTTGACCAGCATCCTAGGAACTTTTGCCGATGACGATTGTAGTGATGGAAATTGGTCCCTTAATGTTTTTTCTTTAACACCAGGGCTTAATTCTTTTGTAGTATCAGGCAGTACACCAGACGGAGAAGCCTCTGACAGCGCCACTATAAAAATAAATTATGATAATATACCGACTGTTATAAGCATTACGGCACCAAATAATGGGGATCCTTTTTCTACAAGTGTACAGCTTCAGACAGTCTCGGGGACCTGTAGTACTGATACTACCAACCTCACTACAAGTTTAGGTACTTTCATGGATGATGACTGCTCAGATGGGGCATGGTCATTGAACCCATACCTTCTCGCTGTTGGCGCAAATAATTTTGTGGTGTCAGGAGAAGATCCTTTCTCCGTAATAGTGAGTGATAGCGTTACTATAACTTACGATATACTGGCCCCTACGGTCAATATAACCAGCCCAAATGCCGGCATAGACTTTGTAACGAACGAAGTTATCCAGGATGATATATCCGGCACCTGTAGCACTGACGTAGTTACCCTGAACAGTTCTTTGGGCACTTTCTTGGATGATGATTGCTCTGATGGCGATTGGAAACTTAACCCATACTTCCTGACAGTTGGTGCGAATACTTTCAACATTACAGCTTTTGACAGCGCAGGTAATTCAAGTAATGCCACTCTTACCATAACTTACGACAGTACAGCACCTGATGCTCCTATAGTCACTGCCGTTAGCCCAACGACCGACACAACACCAACCTGGTCCTGGAGCAGTGGAGGAGGAGGCTCAGGTAATTACAGATATAAGCTTGATGACCCTAACCTAAATATTGGTGCAACAGAAACTACGTCGACTAACTACACTCCTGGAGTATCGCTATCAATAGGTTTACATACACTATATGTTCAAGAAAGGGATGAGGCTTTGAACTGGTCTTCTTCTGGGAGCAAGAATGTCCTGATAGAGGAATGTCGCCCAGTATTAGGATGGGGGAGGAACAATGCAGGACAGCTTGGAACTAATGTGACATTGCCTTACAGGACAACGCCAGTTGATGGCCCAAGCCTCACCGACGTTATAAAAGTAACGAGTGGACAGTCATTCTCTGTTGCCGTAAAAAGTGATGGAACTGTCTGGACTTGGGGCTTGAACGATACAGGACAACTTGCCAGTGGGAACTTAGGCTCAAGATCATCTGCAGAACAATTACAGACGATAAGTAACGTTACTGATGCAAGCTCAGGTACAGGTCACACTATAGTGCTTAAAGGTGATGGTACTGTTTGGGGCTGGGGACTAAATACCAGCAGTCAGCTTGGCGACCTAACGGCAACAAATAAATTAAGCCCTGTTCAAACGCTTGGTAATCTGGGTGTTGGCGTCTTAAATAACATTACCAAGGTTGATGCCGGTGCGGCTTTCTCTATAGCGTTAAAGAACGACAATACTGTTTGGACCTGGGGTGCAAACACTAATGGACAACTTGGGGATAATTCAACGACGACCAGAACTACTCCTGTTCAAGTCGTAGGTGCTGGTGGAGTAGGGTTCCTTACTAATGTTACTTCAATATCGGCTGGAGCTTCACACACCCTTGCTGTTAAAAGTGATGGAACTGTTTGGGCTTGGGGTTTACAGACCAATGGTCGTCTAGGTAATAATCAAACTGCCGCAGGCAATATAACTACGCCGGTACAGGTCCAGGACCTTTTGGACGGATCGGGCTTTTTAACAGGTGTCGTTGCAGTTTCTGCGGGCGGCTCGCATTCAATGGCCTTAAAGAGCGACGGAACTGTATATACTTGGGGCTTGAACACGAACGGGCAGATCGGTGACAATACGGTCGTACAAAAAGCAACAGCGGTACAGGTAACTACTATCAGCAACGTAGCAAGTATCTCTGCAGGCACCAGTTACTCTTCTGCAATAAAGAACGACAATACCTTGTGGATGTGGGGCTTAAATACCAGCTATCAATTGGGCGATGGCACTGCTACACAAAGGACCGTGCCTGTGCAGATAGCTGGTGTAACTGATGCACTTCAAGTAAAAGCGTCTGTGGATCATACTATAATGAGAACTACGACAGGCTCAATAAAAGTTTGGGGCATAAACTCAAACGGACAGTTAGGCAATGAGATCATAAATCAAGTAAGTCCAGTCGCTGTATATGGTTTTGAAAGTACTCCACTCTTAGATATTTCTGGAGGCACAAACCACTCCTTAATGTTAAAGACGGATAACACGGTGTGGTCAATGGGTCTTAACAGCAATGGGCAATTGGGCGATAACACTACTGTACAAAAGAACACCCCTGTTCAGGTTAAAGGGACTGGAGGAGTTGGCACACTTACTGATGTCGTGTCTGTATCTTCTGGCGGGGCACACTCAATAGCTGCAAAAAGTGACGGAACTGTTTGGGCTTGGGGGCTTAACACTAACGGAAGGCTAGGGGATAATACAACTACTCAAAGGCTAGCCCCTGTACAAGTCCATGGGGTTGGCAATATAGGATTTTTAACTGATGTGGTAAAAGTCGTTGCTTCTAACGCACATTCTGTAGCTCTAAAGAACGACGGCACTGTCTATGCCTGGGGCTTAGGTACCAGCGGACAGCTTGGTGACGGAACTATAGTCAGCAAGAGTGTCCCTGTACAGGTATTGGTAAATAACATTGTCGATATTATTGCCAGCAACGCTGGATCATTTACTCTGGCGCTAAAAAATGACGGCACTGTGTGGTCTTGGGGCTTGAATACCAATGGCCAGCTTGGCGACGGTACTGTCACTTTAAGGAGCACCCCTGTTCAGGTAATGAACCTTAGCAATGTTATATCAATAGGAGCAGGGACCTCTCATTCTCTTGCGATAAAGAGTGACGGATCTGTTTGGGCATGGGGGCTTAACAGTAATTATCAACTTGGGGACGGCACTAACACACAAAGGAACCAACCGGTAGAGGTCTTGGATATAAGTGATGCTGTTGACCTCTCGGCCGGAGCTATACACTCATATGCAGTAAAGAGCGACGGATCTGTGTGGGCATGGGGAAGTACTAATAACTATGGACAGCTTGGAGATGGTACTGCCGGATTACTTAGGATATCCCCAGTTGAAGTAAACGGTTTTGAACATACCACTAAAATAGGGGCCGGTGATTATCACGGGCTTGCAATACAGAACTGCAGTTATTAATTTGACACTTCAATCTCGCCTTTGATGAAAGCAGGACATCTTCTGTGGTATAAAGTATGCTATGGCTAAGGTATTTGTCATTTTTGTGTGTCTTTCTATGATGGGCATCCTTGAAGCAGAGATGTGTCCTTCTTACCACGTCGTAGAAGCTGGGGATACCCTGTCAGAAATAGCTAGAGATAATAACCTTAGCACAAGTTCGCTGGCTGAACTTAACGGTATAGATAACAAGGACCTTATCAAAAAAGGGAAAAAGATCTGCCTTAGTGATGAGTTGGTCCTTAAGTGTAACGAACAAAGAGAGATCCGTGCAGGCGAGACTCTGAGCTTGATAGCCGTGGGTATGGGAATGACACCTCCCTATGAATCTGCTTTAAAGATAGCCAAAGCAAGCGACATCAAAGATCCTGACAGAGTAGAAGTAGGGGACAAGATCTGTATCGATGAAAAATATCTTGCAACAGTTAGTGTTACGGTCCCAGATCCGGCTCCAATTGTTATCCCTGTACAAACCACAAAAATAGAAAAGACCGAAGAAAAGATAGAAAAAAAAGCGGAAAAAGAAATGCCCAAAGTACAGGAGCAGAAAGAAGAAACAGAGGCTAAGACAGAACCGGAAGAATTGGATATGTTGACCGGCCTTTCTATCTCACCTTTTTTGAGTTACAGCAGAATAGACGCTGTTGATGTTTCAAATAATGCAAAAGGCGGTACACTTTCAAGACCTGATTATGGTGCAGAATTTAAGATCATGCAGGTATGGGGAGATTATTTTACCAGTGAGCTGATCTTTCAAATTGAAAGAAGAAAATATTTCACTAACTCAAATAGGACCTTTGACCAACACGGCGGACAGATGCTAAATTTTGGGGCAGGAATGGGATTTAGACCGTTTAGAAGAGTTGAACTAAAACTAAGGGCATTTTATGGTAATGAGTTCTATTTTAGAGCTCCAAATTTAACCTCTCTGGCCATAGACAAGACAATGAGCATCAAGGGTGATATTGGCCTATATTTTGACATAATGAAGTCAAAAAGGGGCTGTGCTGGTATAGGTGGAGGAGCCAAGGTGTTGGGTTCAACTTATGTTGATGCGATCAATGCAACAGGCTACCACACGAAGAACGGTTTTGGGTATTTTGGTACCGCATACATGAAGCATGAATTCAAATACATAATATTTGAAGAGTCCTTTACCTATGAAAGTATGAGGAAAGACTCCGAGCTATTTGAACAAAAACATAGCGCCATGTATTTCAAGGGTGGCATGACGATACTTTTCTGACATGTTGAACATAATATTTGATTCAATAATATTACCAATGATGATAGAATGAATTTGTGAGAAAAAACTCTAAAAAGTTTTTGTTCCTACTTGTATGCATGGCATTGTCAATGCCTAGCTATGCATATCGTGTGCCTAATTGCCGTCTTCGCCACGTCGTAAAACGCGGAGAAACTCTTACCAAGATAGCAAAAAAACACAACACATCCGCATCAAAGATAAAAAAGCTAAACAAACTCCGCAATAAAAATATTTTACCAGCCGGCAAGATAATCTGTTTGAACAACGAGGTTAAAAAGTGCCCTAACTCTTACACGGTAAAAAAAGGGGACACCTTAAGCCTTTTAGCTAAAGCTAATGGCATGGAACCCCCTTATGATTCGGCTCTTGAAATAGCGTCTAAAAATGGCGTTACCAATGCCAATAGGATAGAGGTTGGCGATAAGATATGTTTTGAAGAACCTAAAAAAGAAGAGCCAAAGAAAGAAGAACCGGTAGTAGCGGCAGTGCCAATAGTGATAGCTGTAGCTCCTGCACCTGTAGAAGAAAGGGACCATTTTGGTTTTTTTGTGACCCCGTTCCTAAGTTTTGGTAAGGTAGATTTTGTAGACAACACCACAGGTACCAGGGGTTCTGTTCTTTCAAAGACGAACTTTGGGCTTGAACTAAAGTTCATGCAATTCTTGACGGAATCCTTCTCCAGCGAGTTTATTGCGACTATAGAACAAAGATCTTTCAAGACCAAGACCACCAGGACTTTTGGCGATCATGGCGGACAGATGCTTAACATTGGGGTGGGCATAGCCTACAATCCTATCGAAAGGATGGAACTTAAGGCCAAGCTCATGTATGGAGATGAGTACTATTTTAGGATGCCAAGTACTACATCTTTGGCAATGGATCCTACCAAAGCTTTTAAGACGGATATTTCTGCTTCTTATGACCTCTTCAGGTCCACCTCAAAGAAATACATAACAGGTATAGGTGCAGGCTTAAGAATGTTGAGTGGCGAGCATGTGACGGCTTCAGACGGGACTGCTTACAAGGCTAATTTTGGCTATGGCTATTTTGGATCTTTCTATGTAAGGCAAAAATTCAAACATATCATGCTGGAAGAATCCTTTGTTTATGAAGATATTAGAAAGGATACGGAACTCTTCAATCAGACCCTTGCCAACATGTACCTCAGGATGGGCATATTGTTCCTGTTCTAGCCTCGTAATAATTTGACTTCATCCTCCAAATTTGCTAAAAACTAGTGCCTATCATGGAATTTAAAACCCTAGAGCAAAATATCGGATATAAGTTTTCTGACACCACCTTATTGGTGGAGGCCTTGACGCATAAATCTTATGCGAACGAGGATAGCAAGGACGAGGGAAACTACGAAAGGCTGGAGCTTTTGGGCGACGCTGTACTGGAACTTGCAATAACGGATATATTGATGATCAAATATCCAGATAGTTCAGAGGGTGATCTTTCAAAAGGAAGGGCCTCTATAGTGAGGGCAAATATACTTTACAAGATAGCTAAAGAAGTAGACCTGGGACAATATTTAAGACTTGGAAAGGGCGAAGAGAACTCAGGCGGAAGGGAAAGGGATTCCATCCTTGCTTGTGCCATGGAAGCGGTCATAGGAGCTGTCTATGCAGACGGAGGCTTTGAGCCTGCAAAGAAGCTTGTAGCAAGGCTTTGGGCAGGTAAAACAGATAGGGTATTTTCTGAGGAATATGATATAGATTACAAGACAAAACTTCAGGAGCTGGTACAGTCAAAGTACCGAGTGCTTCCGGAGTACAGTGTCGTTAATATTTCGGGGCCATCGCACAATAGGGTATTTAAGGTAAAGGTTTCTGCCGGAGAAGTAAGCCAGACTGGACTTGGAAAGAACAAGAAAGAGGCGGCCCAAAGTGCTGCGAGTAGGGCATTAAGGGTTATCCAAGAGGGAAGCAGAGCATGATAATACCTATTTTTCTCACAGGCCTTGGGTGTTCCAAGGAAGAACCTTGTGTTTTCTGCAACCAGGAAATTGCCACCTCCAGCGCCGCTGTAAATACGGACGCTGAGATAAGGAAAAGAATAGAGACCACACTAACGGACCATCTTATAGAGCCGCAAAGCCTTGAGTATCCTGTAGAAGTGGCTTTCTATGGATCTACTTTTACATCGCTGCAGTTTGCATATCAAAAAGAGCTTTTAAAGTTCACACAAGAGACCTTTGAAAGCCTCACTCATAAGAACCACAGGGGCCATCTTAACGTTAGGATCTCGACCCGCCCCGACCACATAAGGAAAGAAGAGCTCTTAGACCTGAAAATAAGGTTCAATCTGGGTTTGGTGGAAATAGGAGTGCAGTCCATGAACGACGCAGTCCTTGCCATTTCAAGAAGAGGGCACACAAGAAAGGATGTTAAGAAGGCTGTAAAGGACCTAAGAGAGATAGGGATAGAGGTTTCTTGCCATCAGATGATAGGGCTTCCGGGCTCCACTTTGAATGATGAGCTGGAAACGGCAAAGGACATAGTAAAGCTTAAGCCAAAATACGTAAGGATACACCCAACGCTTGTACTAAGGAATACAGTGTTAGAAAGTATGTATAGGGACGGGTCTTACAAGCCTCTCAACCTTATAGAAGCAGTTGATATTACAGAGAAAGTTCTAAGATTCTACAGAAAGGCAGGGATAATAGTTACACGCATAGGATTGCATCCAAGTGAGCTTTTAATGGATAGTATTGTTGCTGGTCCTTGGCATCCGTCATTTAGAGAACTTGTTGAAGGCAAGTATCTTATGAGCGAGGCCTCGAAGCAACTATCAAGCCATAAAGGCCAGAAAGTAAGCCTGCACATAGCCCCTCAGGACGAGACCTACATAAGAGGGGAAAAGAACAGTAATTACAGGTGGTTAATAGATAATTTTGAACTTCCATCCCTTGAAATAGTTAAGGATCCCCAGGTACAAAGGGGTAATCTTACCGTAAAGGGAGTCACAAGGTCCTCAGTTAGGTCCCCAAAAGAAGCCAACGTTTAAAACAGGGTTTAAAGCAGACTTAAAAGGCGGGTCTATACCTTGGCCTTGGTCTATCCAAGTTTATGGGGGGGCTAGCCAGAGGCTTAATGTCGCATAATTAATCTTATGTAAAGTAAATAATACAAGGCCAGCCAAACAGGTATAAATACTGGGGTCCTAATAATTGCTAAACAGATCTTTGTTTTGTTGACGAATCCCTCCTAATTAAATGAATAAAATCTTTTTAAATCAATCTCTTGCAATAGATATCTAAAGTTTAATATTAAGTTTAGTCCGTTTACCCTATCAAAGTTAAAGATTACTTTAAATTTCATCTATTATTAAATGGTATTATTGGTCTTTTAAGTATAATTATACTCTACATCTAAACTAAACTTTGTTTATTTAGGCCTTGAAAGCCCCATAAAGACTTATAAGGATCTGGGCTGTAAGTGAAACTCCAAAATAATCTTTATTATGTAAAGTAAATACAGCCTCTCCCACCCCGGGAGAGTGTAGCCTAATCATGGATATTCAAGACTACTCTAACCTTCTCAATAGAGTATAAGCATACTTTATTGCTTAGAGAGTATTAAATAGTGAGTAAGCTTAATTAGATCAATATCTTACTAGTTTTTCATGGAAACAGGCTGTCCAGTAGCCTCAATTACGTTCATCCATAGTGGTGAGTTTGGGTCCAAGCTCTTCCTTTTGGAAACGGCCGTATCTATAGGAAGGTTTGTAAAGTGCTCATGAAGGTGGCCTATTAAAAGGTTGGTTTTGCCTGCCATGGCCGCGTGGACTGCGTTCTGGGCCAACTGAAGACAATAAATGGCGTCCGTAGAGTTAGCTTCTTTGCTTCTTATAGTATAGCTAGGGTCTATATACTTTACCTGGACCGGGATCTTGTTCTTTTTGGAGTAGCTGTTTATCTCGCTCCTTAAAAGAGCACCAATGTCCCCAAGGTCTTTGTTACCAGAGGCGTCATAGCCAAGCTTATCCTTATCAAAGAACTTTTGGCCGGCACCCTCTGCGACTATGATCACAGCATGGTGGCGCCTTTCAAGCCTTTTGAACAGCAGGGTCAAAAAGCCGTTCGGGCCTTCAAGGTCAAAGTCAACTTCTGGCACCAATACAAAGTTAGCGTCATTTGCCGCCAAAGCCGTGTGTGATGCGATAAAGCCGGAATATCTACCCATCAGTTTTACAAGCCCCACACCATTATAATAACCCTTGGCCTCTGTGTGCGCAGAGGTAATGGACTGAGTTGCGGTCTGGACGGCAGTATCAAAACCAAAGCTCTTGGATATATATGAGATGTCATTATCTATAGTTT
>JAKLHL010000037.1 GCA_022710165.1 Bdellovibrionales bacterium
ATCTAACAATAATATTAATACCGCTAGACTTTTTGATGTTCCCGCAGATGTTAGGCTTTTTAAGAACTATTAAGAACATAAGTGTCTGGGAAAGAGTCATAACAGTAATGAAGGACAAAAGGCTTTTAGCGCTTAAAAATTTCAACAAGCAACTCACCAAAAAACAATCATACAACCTAATAATGTACCTCTGTGATGGAGGCTTTGATGCTGAGTCAGTAATTAAAGTTGCCGATGATGTAAAATTCTTAAAAGACAAAGACCTATTAGGAATATTAGAAAAGCCAGTTAACAGAAAGTTTACGCCTTCTGTAATGGATATAGTGGATCAAAAAAGTTCAGCTTCAAGATATGGATACCGTAGTCCAACAGCTGACCTGCCAGAGCCTAGTCCTGGCAATAGAAAATTGAATAATTTTTTAGACCCAGTGCTCAGAGAGGAAAAAGCAGTCGGGAAAAGATCGCCTTGGAGTAGTGCTGGCAGCACAATGCCATACAGAGCTGAACCAAGCCTTTTTGGTCCAAGACCTTTCACTTCTGGGACAGGAGGTCTTACCGCCAGAACAGAGATGGATCGAATAATTTTCAGCAGTGTCCCTTCATCTTATGCCAGCAAATTTACTTTTGTTAGAGACGCACTAAAAGACCCGGATAAATTTGATGTTCTAAACACATTCTTTGAAAGGTTAAGGTCAGAGTATGGCCTAACCGAGGACATGGTTGAAAGTCCAGCATTTAGACAAGTTATGCAAAAATGTGAAGATGCTCATAAAATACCAGGATTCGGAAAAAACAAAAAACAAGCATTAATAGATGCAAAAAGATCTTTAAAAGAATACCTAGAATCACTGCCTCAAAATAAAGGTAAAAAGATCACAGATCAAATGGTCAACGGCCTCTTTAAGCCTCTTACAGATAAAAAAGCAATGGTCCTAGGAAAAGAAGAAACATCTATCATCGATGACATAGTATCACTAGATGACCTGGACCTTCAGGAAGCAATGTTAAATGATAATGCATATACAAAAGAATACGTACAAGCATTAAAGGAAAATGAAAACTTTAGAAAAAAGTTGATTAATGCTGGCTATAGAGATGAGCTTAAGAAGTTTATAGATAAAGACAAACCGGGGTTTTTGGAGCATTTTAAAAAATATGGCAACTTAAAAAAGAGTAATGCTGAGTCAGTGTTAAAAATCATATACAACTTCTATGAAAAGGCTGACTTTGAAGAAGTAATAAGAATAAGTGTTTATAATTCTGACTCAATTCATATGCGAGCTGTCGATTTAGAGGAGTTTCTAAAAAATGCAAATTATGATCCAAAAAAATACTTAGACAAAATAAAAACATATAATCCTCACACACTCTATGTAAAGGACCTGGAACTTTTTGAGGAAATAAAAAGAACAATCAATAGCCCGAATGGCTTAGAAATCTTTGGCTTTACAAGAAACCAGCATGATAATTCTGACATGATAAGAAGAGCATTGGGCTACCATGATAAAGTTGTTGGCAATAGAAATGCTGTAGATAATGCTTTAGATATCAATTATCGAATAAAAGCAGAGCAAGATCCCATCTTAAGGAAAGGTTTAAGCGTCACTCTACAAGCCGAAAAAAATGATCTCAAAGCTTGGATAAAAAAAATTAATGACTGCCCAGACGTACTATGTATAGAAAATTACCTAAAATCTCTAGGAAGTTCTAGAACGGCGTCAGGAGGAGCAGAAACCGGAGAATTATTTAAGAATTTTGGTACAACTAGTGATCCTAACATAATCGTAGGACACCATAAATTGAACGAAGAGCTAAGGCTAATCTATTTATTTAATAAAAAGCCTAGTAATGGGGTTCATATACACTTTGTTGAATTAATAGATACAAGCAAGAGCGGAATCTTCTATGCTCTAATCACTAACCCAACAGAATTGGCTAAATTAGAAAAACAAGGGATCAGGGCCCTGAATATAAAAGTGATTCAACACAACCAGCAGGGATATGAAATTTACATCAAGAACAATATGGCCTGGTTTGAGATCCTAGCAAACACCTTATGGGAAAAGGCCCTTTAAATAAATTTTACTTCTTTGTGACCTTATTCCTTATGTCCATCAGCTTGGCAAAAGGTGAGTTTGGGTTCACTCTTGGCGCTGGCGGTTCTTTCCTTGGGGCCGGTCTGTTACTTTGCTGTTGAGGCCTGTTCGAACCTGTGTTGTACCTTTGCTGAGGCCTTGGCTGTTGCGGACGAGGTGTATGATCGTATATCTTTTCATCAAACATCTTTTGATAAGCGTCGTTCTTTGCCTTGGTCTTTTCTTTTGCCTCTTCCCTTATCTGATGATTGGCCTGTTTCATTGAAAGCGATATCTGTTTTTTAACAGTATCAACTTCAAGCACCTTCACTTTTACTTCTGAACCTAAAGAAACAACCTCTCTTGGATCACGAACAGGGCCTCTGTCTGAAAGCTCAGAGATGTGTATAAGCCCGTCCACGTGGACGCCTATATCTGCAAACACACCAAAGTTGGTTATATTACTTACCACGCCATTTATTATCATGCCGGGCTTAAGGTCCTCTATGCTGTTCAAGCCCTCGTGGAATTCAACTTTCTTGAAAACGCTTCTTGGGTCGCGTCCCGGTTTCTTAAGCTCCTCTATTACGTCCTTTACCGTATATTCGCCTATCTCGCTGACTACCTGGGGATCGCTGAAAAGTTTTAAGACCTCTTCTTTGTTACCAAGTACAGAGTTAATTGCAACCCCTGCCTTTTGACAGATATTCTCTATGATGCCGTATTTTTCTGGATGGACGGATGTATTGTCCAAAGGATTAACACCATCCCTTATCCTCAAGAAACCGGCACACTGCTCAAATATCTTTTCGCCAAGCTTTGAGACCTTTAAAAGGTCCTGTCTTGTGTTGAACTTTCCATTCTTGGTCCTGTGCTCTACCACCGCCTTTGCAATGCCTGGGCCCACACCCGAAACATAGGATAGAAGATGAGGACTCGCTGTATTAAGGTCAACACCTACATAGTTAACACAATCCTCAACCACAGCCTCAAGACTTTCCTTAAGCTGTTTTTGATCTACGTCGTGCTGATACTGACCAACGCCTATGGACTTTGGATCTATCTTAACCAGCTCGGCCAATGGGTCCTGCAGTCTTCTTGCAATGCTCACAGCACCCCTAAAGGTTATATCAACACCTGGGAGTTCTTCCCTGGCCACATCAGAAGCACTGTATATTGAAGCACCAGCCTCGTTAACAACAACACATATTATCTTATCCTTTAGGTCGTTCTTTTTAAGGAATTCTGAAACGAACTTTTCTGTTTCCCTTGAAGCCGTACCGTTGCCTATAGAGATAGCCTCAACATTATGTTTTGTGCAAAGGTCCTTTAATACAGCCTCTGATTCTTCCGCCTTATTGTGAGGCTCTACAGGATATATGGTCGCATATTCCAAAAGCTCCCCACATTTTCCAGTAACGGTAAGCTTGCATCCAGTCCTAAAACCAGGATCCATACCAAGTATTATCTTTTCCCCAAGAGGCGACTGGAGCAGAAGGTCCTTGACGTTGTTAGAGAAGACCTTTATCGAGGCCTTATCCGCAAGCTCCTTGAGCTCTCCGAATATATCCGTCTCTATAGATGGGGCAAGGTAGTCCTTGTATGCGGACTCTATTGCCTTCACTACAAGCGCAACGAATATTGATTTTGGGTTCTTAAGATAGACTGCCTTTATCATTTCAATACAAGGCTCTACTGCTGTCTCGACGCCAATTGAAAGCACCTTTTCATTAAAACCTCTTTGTACCGCAAGTACCCTGTGGGCGTTCTTTGGGTTAGTAAGGTTCTTTATAGGCTCCCTGTAATCAAAATATGTATCGAACTTTGAATGTTCCTCTTTGAACCTTGGAGCCTTCTTTGAATAGATAGACCCGCTGTTGAAAGTATGGTTCCTTAGGTTTTTCTTAAGCTCGACGTTGTGGGCTATGGTCTCTATAACTATGTCAAGAGCATGCTCTACGACCTGCTCAGGTTCTGTAAGCTTCTTAAGAGGATCAAGGTACGCCCTTGCAAGCTTTAATATCTCTCCTTCCTCTATCCTTTGGTTCATTATTGTATCTGCAAAAGCATCAAGTCCAAGTTCCCTTGCAATGTCAGCCTTGGTCTTTTTCTTCTTCTTATAAGGAGCATAGATGTCTTCAAGCTCAAGTTTGTTATACGTAGTCAGTATCTTCGCCCTTAGTTCAGGGGTAAGCTTCTTTTGTTCATCTATCGCCTTTATTATCGTTTCCTGTCTATCCAGTATCTCAAGGATACGGTCACGCTCCAACAGTATGGTCCTAACATCCACCTCGTCCAGGCCGCCTGTCTGTTCTTTTCTGTATCTTGCTATGAATGCTACTGTAGCCCCGCCCGACGAAAGATCAAGGACCGCGTTAACCTTGTTAAAAGGTATCCCGACACCGTTAGCTATTCTTTCTACTATTGGATGTACACCTTGGTTCATAAAACTATTTGCCCATCAAGAAGAGTACTATCGCTTTTTGAACGTGCAATCTGTTCTCTGCTTCGTCGAATATGACAGAGTTAGGACCGTCTATTACATCAGCTGTAACTTCTTCTGCCCTGTGTGCAGGAAGACAATGCATAAAGAAAGCGTCTTTCTTTGCAAGGCCAAAGAGTTCCTTGTTTACCTGATATGGTCTTAGCACCTTTTCTTTTGCTGTGAATTCAGCTTCCTGACCCATAGAAGCCCATACGTCGGTGTAAACAACGTCTGCATTCTTGCATGCTTCTTTTGGATCTGTTGTCACATTAACACTTCCGCCTGATTTAAGCGCAAGCTGTTTTGCCTTGTTAACAACGTCAGCGTTAACGGTCATGCTTGTTGGAGAAGCCACCCATACATGACATCCAAGTATGGCCCCGGTCAGCATCAAGGAGTGGGCCATGTTGTTCCCGTCTCCCACGTATGTGAACTTCAACCCTTCAAGTTTTTTCCCTTTCTCATATGTGGTGTAATAATCGGTCAAGGCCTGACATGGATGGAGCAGGTCTGTAAGACCGTTTATAACAGGAACATTACCGTATTTTGCAAGGTCCTCTACCTTTGAATGTTCAAAGGTACGGGCCATGATTATATCTACATAACGGGATAATACTCTCGCTGTATCTTCAATGTTCTCTCCTCTTCCAAGCTGAATATCCTTTGATGAAAGGAACAATGCAGAACCGCCCAACTGATACATGCCGACCTCAAAAGAGACCCTGGTCCTTGTTGATGATTTTTCGAAGATCATCCCCATGGTCTTTCCAGCAAGGTAAGGAACGAATTTCCCGCTCTTTACTTCTCCTTTAACCCTTTTAGCCGTTTCAAAGATCTTGATTATCTCTTCTTTACTAAAATCGTAGTCGCAGATAAGACTTCTGTTCTTCATTTTTGTACTCCCGTATTTTTAATTATTTTTTTAGTACTTTTCTTCTTTGATACTTTTTTCTTTTTGATCTTTTTCTTTTTTTTCTTCTTTGCTTTCTTTACCACTGGTTTTTTCACAAGTTCCCCTGGAGCAAGAGAGCTATCAAGGGTCTTATCAAGTTCTTCTGGACCAGGGACCTCTTGTGTTTGTCCGAACAAAAGGCAAGGCAGCATCGCCAGTATAATAACAAGGTAACGTTTCATTGTTTTGCCTCCCTGTCCTTTAGGCTATATATACAACCACAGTACTTCTGCAGATACAAGCCCTGCTTCTTTGCGAGCTCAAGCGTTTTCTTGAACCCGTCGTTCTTCTTAAAATCCATGGGGGTAAAAGAGACCCCATACTCATCACTAAGCTTTTGACCCGTCTTGAACACCATCTTTGTATCCTTATAAGGGGTCACAGTAAGTGTTGTCGTAATATATTTTATCTTGTTCTTTTTGGCAAACTCAAAGGCCCTTCTAAGCCTGAATTCAAAGCATTTTTCACATCTTTTGCCCCTTTCAGGCTCGTTCTCAAGCCCCTTTACCGCCTCGTTCCATGAATCAGGGTCATAATGATCCACGACGTAATTAACCCCCACAGCATCGCAGAGGTCCTCAAAACTTTGCTCTCTTTTTTTGTATTCTTCTTCAGGAGCGATGTTGGAATTGGAAAAAAAGCCCAAGAGCTCAAAATCATCCTTAAGCACCCTTAAAGGATAGGCAGAGCAAGGTCCGCAACAGGCGTGAATTAGCAGTTTTTCCTTCATTCAAGCCCTACTTATAGTTAAGCCCCTGTTTAAGGTCAACTTAAGATTTGCCCTTTGCCAAAAATCGTCACTAGTGCTAGAATTAGCGCCAGTATGGGTTTTGGGGAATCATTAAAGAGCCTTGTGCTATTCGGCCTTAAGAAAGGCTATGGAGAGGTCCACTTTGAAGAGGGCCGACTGCCGTTTATTGTCAACAGCAAGGGTCACAGGGCCGTAATAAACGGGGTAATGCCTTTAAACAAAGACCAGATATCTGATGCAAAAAGGCTGTTCCTTAAAGGGAGTAATTACTCCACCATGCATATGTCGGGCCATGATTTCATGATAATAGACCTTGGCAGCGGCGTTGTTTTTAGACAACTGCCTACAATTAAAAAACCAAAAAGCTACAATGCCAAACTCGCCAGTTCATGCCTGTCCAAAAAAGGCGCCATAGTATGCGTGTACAGCGACCAGCATGAAAGGATATTCAATTCATACCAGACAGCCTCTATAGCTGTGAGTGAAAAGAAATTGGAAATGGCCGTTGTTGAGACCAGCAAGTACTATTGCCTGGATAAAGGTCTTTCTAATGTGACGGACATATTCAGGCCCGATATGGAGCTTAACGTTGTGCTAAGGATAAGCGATCAAGCCTCTTTTGACTGCATCTTTTGTCCGGACTGCAGGGACAGGGATTCTGCAATGGCACTTAACGCCATAAGTTCAGAGAAGCTGGTGATAGCCGGGATAAGCCCTGACGTTAAGGACTGTTTTAGCACGAGCAACATAATATATGGGATAAAGGAAAGGCAAAAAGGAGCGGTCATATATCCTGAAGCTATAATAAAAAACCTAGAGGTAGAACATGCCTGATTTCTATTACGAGGGTGTATCAAGAGAAGGTGAGAAACTTAAAGGACAGGTCTTTGCTGATAACGAGACTGACCTTAGGGTAAAGCTTAGGACGCAAAAAATACGTCCGGTAAAGATAAAAGAGCTTGCCCCAAGAAGACAGACCGTGACCATAAGCCGCAAAGGCACGGATAAGTCTGTGTTCAGCAACGAGGAAAAGGTTTTCTTCGTGAAGGAACTTCTGGTCATGTTCAGGGCCGGACTTACCATAACACAGGCCCTGGATGTAATATCTGCAGAAGGCTCCACCTTGAACATGAAGAACACAGCAACGGCACTCAGGGGCTACATGGAGACTGGCATGACCTTTTCTCAGGCCCTAACAAGGTTCCCCCGCCACTTTGACAACCTGTTCCTGAACCTTTGCGCCGCAGGTGAACTGCGAGGCAGATTGGAAGAGACACTTGAACAGTGGCTTGATTATTTTAAGAAGGAACAGGAACTGAACTCGACCGTAAAAAAGACGGTCCTATATCCGGTAGCTGTAATGCTGATACTGCTCTGTGCACTTGCTATCATAGTAGTGGGCATAGCGCCTGTGTTCGTACACATATACAGGAGCTACGGCCAGGAACTTCCTTCTTCGCTCCTTACTGTTGCCACTTTGGGCGATATCATAAAAGAGAACTTCATCCTGCTTACAGGACTTCTTTTGGTGTTCGCTGGGATGATCTACATACTTGCAAAGAATAAACTTATAAGACCGAGTATTGATAATTTCCTTTTGAACATGCCTGTGCTTTCTCCGTTCTTTAAGGATGTTTATACTTTAAGGACCTCTATGATACTTAGCATCTGCCTAAGGTCAGGCGTCTCTCTAGCGAGAGCTTTTGAACTTGCGTCACAAAGCATGGACAATCACATCTTTGAGGAATGCCTGCTAAGGGCAAAAGAGGCTGTGTCTAAGGGTGAACCTTCTGCACAGGTCTTTGCAAAGAGCGGTTTGATGAGGCCTATGGCTGTGCAGATATTCAGCGTTGGAGAAGTAATGGGCTCATTACCAGAAATGTTGACAGAGCTCACCTCACACTTAAGCGAGGAAGTTAAAAAATTAAGTTCGACTTTCTCATCAACTGTAGAGCCTGTGATACTAACGGTTGGAGGCTTGCTTGTAGGGTCTTTGTTGACCAGCTTCTTCATACCTGTATTCACACTGTTGAGTAAAATAAAATGACGAACACAAGCCACGATAACATAGACAAGCTTAAACTAATAAACAAGATAACGGCAATTCTCGCCCACGAGATAAGGAACCCGGTGTCATCAATAGCTGGTGTTGCCCAGCTTATAAGGTCCGACAAAGAGGTCTTGAACAACGAGGATCAAAGGCAGAAAATAATAGGGATAATAGAACGTGAATCAGAAAGACTGACCAACCTAGTAGAAGAGTTCCTTATCTATTCAGGTTCAGAAAAAAGGAAGAACGAGGACATCGTCATAAGCTCCGTGATCAGTGAATCCTGCGAGAACATAAAGGCTAACAAGGAATATTCAGCTAAAGGACTGGACTTTGAATATAAGGCAAAAGACCTGAACTTCGTAATAAGAGGCGACTATCAAAGGATGGTACAGGCCTTTGACAACATCCTGATGAACGCGGTCCAGGCAAGTCCGGCAAAAGCCTCAATAAAGATCACATTTAAAGAGATGGTCGAGGGTCTTTACATAAGTATCTCGGATAAGGGTGCAGGGATACCAAAAGAGGCACAGTCCAATATCTTTGAACCATTCTTTACCACAAAAGAACGGGGCACCGGGCTTGGACTTGCAATAGCATGGAACATAATAAACGCGCACGGCGGGACCATAGAGGCAAATAACGACCCTGATGGAGGGGCCGTGTTCAAAATATTCTTCCCAAAGATAACAAACCAGAGGTGAATGGATAATGCCTGAGTATAAGGGAAAGATACTTGTAGTAGACGACGAACAAAGCATAAGGGAGTTCATGGAGCTCCTTCTTACAAAAGAGGGTTATGAAGTCAGAACAGCCTCTCTTGCAACTGAGGCCTTAAAGCTCCACGAAAGGGAAAAGTTCGATCTTGTGTTCCTCGATATACAGATGCCGCAGATGTCTGGCATAGAGGCCCTTGCCGCGTTCAAGAAAATGGACCCTACCATAGAGATAATAATAATAACCGCGTTCGGAACCACGGAGATAGCCATCGACGTAATAAAGAAAGGGGCTTATGACTTCATAGCAAAACCCTTCAAGAACGATGCCCTTCTTGCAACAACAGCAAAGGCGATGGAAAAAAGAAAACTGTCATACGAGAACATAATGCTTAAGGCACAGATAGGGGAAAAATACATTTACTGCGATATGGCTGGTTCCTCTGCGCCGATGTTAATGCTGTATGAAATGATAAAGATAGTTTCCCAGACAACGACGAACATTCTTGTAACAGGAGAGAGCGGTACTGGAAAAGAGTTGATAGCCAAGGCAATACACTCCCACGGTCCTCTAAAGAACAACCCTTTTGTAATAGTTAACTGCGGGGCTATGCCAGAGAATTTAATAGAGAGTGAACTCTTCGGCCACAAGAAAGGATCTTTTACAGGCGCCATCGCAGACAAAGAAGGCTTGTTCGAGACGGCCAACAGCGGGACCATCTTCCTTGATGAAGTCGGCGAACTACCTGTTCATCTTCAGGTAAAACTATTAAGGGCCATACAGGAAAGGACCATAAGAAGGATAGGCGATACAAGGGACATCGCCGTGAATGTAAGAGTGATATGTGCAACCAACAGGGACCTCGGCGAGATGGTAAAGAAAGGAACTTTCAGGGAAGACCTCTACTACCGTCTTAATGTAATACAGATAAAAGCACCTGCTCTCCGTGAAAGAGGCGAGGATATAACAATGCTCGCAAAGTTTTTCATGGAGAAATATGCAAACAAGCTAAAAAAGGACATGAGCGGCGGTGTTGCGGAAGAAGCTTTGCTGGCTCTAAAAAAATATCATTTCCCTGGCAACGTCCGCGAGCTTGAGAACATAATGGAAAGAGCTGTTGCTCTTTGCGCAGAAAAGACCATAAAGTTAAAAGACCTTCCTCATCACATAGCCGATGCACACCCTATCACAGCGTCTTCGGCAATCAGTGCCAATATAGGACTCCCACACATAAACGAAGTACCTGAAACAGGCATAGAGCTGGAAAAGATAGTGGCAGAGTTCGAGAAGGACATAATACAAAAGGCGCTTAGAAAGACCGGCGGTGTAAAAAAGCGCGCGGCCAAGTTACTAGGTATAAGTTTCCGTTCTATGCGTTACAGACTCGAAAAATACGGCATGGAATAAAACCTTATATTCCCTTACTTTTTAGCTGACGTTTTTGCCTTCGGTTTTAAAGATTCTATTTTTGTTTTCACACTTGGCACAGCTTCCATTATCTGCTTACAGGAAGTAGTCATAGCTTCATATTCCTTGGCAGTAACATTGTCTTTATCAAGAAAATACATAGTATTTACATCTAATGCATCCTGTATCCTTTTAAGCAGTACTGTATGAAAAAGTGAATTATCACTGTTATAGACACCTTTCATGGTCGCAGTTGGCATAAATGTAGTGAACATAGGGCTAGCTGATCTGTATTCATTGTCAGGGTACGATCTTTCATAATACCTAACAGGGAATTTATATTCGACCTTATCAGGTGTAAGAAGGAGTACCTTTGTTCGTACAGCTTCATCCTCTTTTGGCTGTTCAAGGTTCTTCGGGTCAAAAGTATATGTATAAGCACCTTGAGGCGTAAAAAGATAGAGGTCATAATATTTATTAATCCCTTTTGACAGATTCTCGTGGTTAGTATCTCTGGCAAGGACCACATACGTATCCAATATCTCCATCATCTTTAAAACGTCACCAGCCTGGATAGCTGTCATAAGCTCACTAGCTTTGCCAGGTTTTATAACTGTAACTACTTCATAAGCGTTACCTTGGCTGGCTGGTTCTATCCAACCGCGCTTCAAAGGCTCGGCCCAACTATTCTTTATAACACCGGCGGTAGAGCCAAAATTCTTACCATATGCAACTGCCACGTAGCAGTCCAGGTACTCACCCAAAAGAATGGACTCAAGCTGAACGGTCTTTGCGCTCAAAGACCCAGTGAATAACGATAAACCTGCTGAAAGAACAAGGA
>JAKLHL010000038.1 GCA_022710165.1 Bdellovibrionales bacterium
ATATAAAAGCTACTATTATTTATCACTGTATGAGGATAAAGGACCATCCAGTAATAGATTTCCAGCCGAAAAAGAAGGTGAAATTCCTCTTTAATGGCAAAGAACTATCTGGGAATGAAGGCGAACCTATAATATCCGCACTTAGGGCCAACGATATATTAAAGACCAGGCACAGTCCAAAACAGCATAAACCCCTCGGGCCATTTTGTATGCAGGGCCGTTGCGGTAACTGCATGATGACCGTTAACGGTGATCCAAATACGATGACCTGCATAACCATACTCCAAGAAGGAATGGACGTTAGATATCAGGGCTCAGAGCTCGACGTAGAAGTGTTCAAGAGGCTTCCAAGGAGGAGCCTGGCACCTGAATTCGAGAATATGATAGTGAACCAGGAGCATCCTGTTTACGACGTGGCTGTGATAGGTGCAGGTCCTGCAGGTATGGAAGCGGCACTTTCTGCCTGGGAGGCAGGGGTAAGGAACATCGTGCTTCTTGATGACAAGAGCTATATAGGCGGACAGCTTGCTCTGCAGACCCATGCTTTTTTTGGCAACGAGGAACTTGGCGCTTCAAAGAGGGGTTTTAAGATAGCAGAGGAACTGGGTCAGAGAATATCAGCGACTAGCATAAAGGTACGCCTTAATTCTACCGTCGTAGGAATGTATCCTCAGAACATGCTTGCCTTTAAGGACGAAGATAAACTTAATTTCCTCACGGCGAGAAAGATAATAGTCTGTACCGGTGCCATGGAAAAGAACCTCGTGTTCGAGGGAAATTATCTTCCAGGCATAATAGGTGCGGGCGGCGCACAGACTTTCATGAACCTTTACGGCGTAAAGCCGGGAAACAACGTCCTCATGGTGGGCGGAGGCAACATAGGTGTAATAGTAGCGTATCAGCTTCTGCAGGCAGGAGCTAACGTGTCTGCTGTCATTGAGGCCCAAAAGAACTTTGGCGCATATCAAGTCCACGTCGATAAAGTGGCGGCCCTTGGTGTTCCGATGCTTGCGTCACACACTATAATAAAGGCCTTTGCCGACGTTACAGGTGAGAGGGTGGCAGGTGCAGTTATCGCCAAACTTGACGAGCACTGGAACGTTATAAAGGGTACAGAGAAAGAGCTAAAGTGTGACACCATCTGCATGGCCGTAGGGCTAAATCCTTTGAACGAACTCTTATGGCAGGCCGGGTGTGACTTTAGGTACATACCAGAGATAGGGGAAGTCCCTTACTTTGATAAGTTCTATACTACTTCCAATCCAGATATTTACGTTGCTGGTGATTGCGCTGCGATAGGCGAGGCCAGTATAGCGAGGCTGGAAGGCAAACTTGCCGGCTTAAAGGCAAGCCTTGACCTTGGATATCCTCATCCTGATTTCAGGGAACTCTCACAGAGGGCCTTTGCACTTCTCGACGACATACAGAGCGGTAGTTTTGGATCAAGACTTGGGATAGGGAAAAAGAAGCTCACTGGAGAAGGTCTTTCAGCTGATTTTACGTCGAAAGCCTTCAAACAGAAGTTAAAAGCAAGCGACTTTAAGGCCAAGGAGTCAAAGGCTATAATAGAATGCCCTCAGGACATCCCGTGCAATCCTTGTGAAAAGTCGTGTCCGGTGGGTGCGATAGTTGTGGGCAACAAGATAAACCAACAGCCTGATTATGACCCGTCAAAATGCATAGGGTGCGGAAAATGTCTTTCTGCTTGCCCTGGCAGGGCGATACTATTGGTGCAGTACGATCACAGCGACTTAAGCTCGAGGGTCACTATACCCTATGAGTTTTGCCCAGAACCAAAAACAGGGACTATACTTGAAGCGCTGGATAAGGATGGCTCTCATGTATGTGAGGCCAAAGTGATAGGTACAAAGCATTTCAATAAAAAAGATGCCTGTCCTTTGGTCGAGCTTGAGGTCCCAAAAAAGAAAGCTTTCGATGTAAGATCGGTAAGGCTTTTTCCTGCTCCTTGCCTTAGTTCAGCAAAAAGGACCAAGGAAAAAGATAAAGAGCCTGCTTACGTTTGCCGTTGTGAAGAGATAACAGAGGACGCCATAATAGAGCTCATAAAAAAAGGCTATCAGTCCGTTAACGAGATAAAAAGGATAACGCGTCTTGGCATGGGACCTTGCAGGGGAAATCAGTGCAGGAGCGTTGTGGAGGCCTTGCTTAAGAAATATGCAAAAAAGGACGGACAAGAGATACTGAACGTTAAGCTGAACAGAAGGACCATGTTCCGTGCCCCTACAAAGAGGATAACACTTGGAGAAGCAGCAAGATTGAGGTTCAGCAGCGACGACCTTAATAGGTTCGAGCAGATAGAGAAGAAAAGGACCGTACCGCTGGAGATACTTGATACTTTCAGGAGCCCTTATGTTGCAGAAAAAAGATCTATAAAAAGAAAGGTTGTCATAGTCGGCGGAGGGATAAACGGTATCTGTACTGCCTGGCAGTTGGCCAAAGGCGGATGGGACGGTATCGTCGTAGTGGAAAAAGAGTTCCTGGCTTCAGGGGCTAGCGGAGCTGCCCTTGGGGGCATAAGGACCGGCTTTTCTGAGCCTAACAAGATACGAAGGGCATCCTACGGCCTTGATTTCTACAAGAATGCAGAAACTATGATCGGGAAACCTGTAGGCTGGTATGAGGGCGGTTACATATATCTGGCGTTCGATGACAAGACTTACAATAGTTTTAAGACGGCGCTGGACCTTTGGGACCAGGAGTCCGTTAAATATGAATTCACCAGCGACAAGAAACAGATGATGTCCTGGCTGCCTGGCCTTGATGCATCTAATCTGGTAGGCGCTGTGCTCTTCCCTGAGGCAGGAGGGGCAAACCCTTTCATTTCTGCCTTCAATATAGCTGAAGATGCAAAAAGGATGGGTGTTGAGTTCCTTACTAACACCGAGGTCACAGACATATATGTAGAGAATGGCGTCGTTAAAGGCTGCATGACCTCTACCGGCACCAGGATAAACGCTCCTTATGTCGTCAATGCAGCAGGGTCTTATGCGGTAAGGGTCTCCAGGATGGCTGGCATAGACCTTGGTGATCTTGTTTTCATAGACAGGCACGAAAGTCTTATCACAGAGAAGATGCCGATGTGGCTGGACCCTCTCGTGGTCAACTATCACCCAGAGCTTAGCGGCTACTGGCAGCAAAAAAGAATGGAAGGCCCCGGAGCAAAAGAGGGAGAGCTGGTTGCGTGTTTTACTCCGGTACAGCCTCTCTACGGTTACAATACTTACAGCGATATCTACTGTCTTTCCAGGATGGCCCAGTCTATGCTGCTGTGCCAGCCGAACCTTGAGAATGTGGGGATAGTGAGGAGTTATGCACACCACTATGTTGGAAGGAAGAGCGGGATAGCAATAATAGGACCTACAAGAGTGAAAGGTTTCTGGCACAACATAGCTCATCAAGGCCATGGCTACATGTGCGCGCCTGGTGACGCATATGCTCTTGCCAATTCAATGATAACTGGTAAAGTCCACGACTGGATATCAAACTGTACGCTCGAGGACTCTAACGCTAACGAAAGAATGGTGTAGTCATGAAGGACCAACTTCATATAGTATTTGATGGAAGAATGATAGGTTCAAGGATGACAGGCATAGCCCGTCATCTTATAAATCTTTTGAACGGTCTTAACCAGGTCGCTCCAAAGAACAAGTACACAGTCATACTTAATTCAAAAGAGGCCTTTGAATACTTTGGCGATAAAGTCGACATAGTTTGGGCCAAGTCCAGGTTCCTCTCCATAACAGAGTATTTTGAGGTCCCCAAGATAATAGACGTGCTTAAGCCGGACATTTTCCATAATCCCTCCTTTACTCCGATAATCCCCAAGGGAAAGATACCGTATCTAATGACGGTGCATGACCTTATAAGGCTAAAGGGAGAGAAGAACTATTTTAAGAAGCTGTACTACAGCAATATGATAAAAAGGGCCTGCAGGCGTTCTGACAAAGTCCTCACGGTCTCAGAATACTCAAAGCAGGAAATAATAGATGTGCTTGACGTCAGGAAGGATCACATAGAGGTCATATATAACGGGATACAGGACAGGTACTTTAAGCCTACCGACGATGACCGCTTAAAATCCGTTAAAGAAAAATACATGCTCCCTGGTGAATATATACTTTATGTTGGAAGCCACGACGTACACAGGAACCTTTCTGGTACCATAGAGGCTTATGTAAAATCCGGTGTAGAGATGCCTCTAGTCCTTGCTCTTGAGTGGGAGCAGATCAAACGCTACTGCGAGAGCGAACTTAAACCTTCGAACGTCATCTGTCTGGGCTCTGTTCCGGACGCTGACCTTTTGTACCTTTACAGGGGTGCCAGCCTTTTCCTTTTTATGAGCTTCATAGAGGGTTTTGGTCTGCCGGTCGTAGAGGCTTTTGCCAGCGGAGTTCCTGTAATAACCTCAAATGTCTCATCTCTTCCAGAAGTTTCAGCTGGTTGCGCGGTCGAGGTCGACCCCTGGGACACCAATGCCATAGCGGGTGCCATCAAGATGGTCCTGCATGATGAGGTCCTAAGGTCCAGAAATGTGCAATTAGGACTTGAAAGGGCCACTGAATTTACGGTAAAGAAGATGGCAGAAAGGGTGTTGAGGGTATATTCCAGCATCCTTCAAGAGAGAGGTTCAAGGTAAATGACAAAAAAACTCCCAAGGGACCTTACCTGCTTTGTCTGCGGTAAAGAGAACCCATATGGACTTAAACTTTGTTTTGAGTCGCTGGATGAACTTAATGTATCTGCCAACTTTATGCCTGCCGAGCACCTTATGGGGTTCAAGGGAGTCCTGCACGGCGGGATAATAAGCGCTGTACTTGACGATGCAATGGACTGGGCCCTTTATAACAGCACCTCAAAGCTATATGTAACGTCCGAATTGACCGTTAATTTCAAAAAACCTGCCATGGTGTGTCAAGAATACAAGGTCTTGGCCTCATCTATAAGGGAACCGGGCTCAAGGGTTAGAAAAATAGAGTATGCAAAAGCACAGATATTAGACGCTAAAGGTGAAATTATCGCAGAGGCCAGCGGGAAGTTTTTCCAATTACCGGAGGAGAGGACTACAGAACTTTTGTCCTGTTGGCAGCATCAATAGAGCGGTTTTACGCTAAAAACTACTTGAATTCCGCAAGGTAAAAGCTTAAAAGCATATGGCTTAATTTTAATGGAGGATTGTTTTTTTATGGATCAGGCGTTTATTCAAAAGATCAGGAACATTGGGATCGTTGCGCACATAGATGCGGGAAAGACCACGACATCAGAAAGGATACTCTTTTTTACAGGAGTTACCCATAAGATAGGTGAAGTCCACGACGGTCAGGCCGTGATGGATTTCATGAAACAGGAACAGGAAAGAGGTATTACCATAACCTCAGCGGCGATAACATCCAGCTGGAAGAACCACCAGATAAACCTTATCGACACCCCGGGGCACATAGATTTCACACTTGAAGTTGAAAGGTCTCTTAGGGTATTGGACGGTATAGTGATGTTGTTCTGCTCGGTGGGTGGCGTTGAGCCTCAAAGTGAGACCGTTTGGCATCAGGCAGACAAGTACAAGGTCCCTCGTATAGCCTTCATCAACAAGATGGACAGGCAGGGCGCTGACCTTGAATCCACTATTCACATGATGGACGAGATCTTAGACGCTAATCCTGTTGCATATCAGTTACCGATAGGCAAAGAAGAGGATTTTGTGGGACTTGTTGACGTCGTAGAAATGAAAGCCATCTTCTACGATAAGACCGACTTTAAATACGCAGATATACCTGCGGACATGATGGAAGCGGCAAAAGCGGCAAGGACCAAGATGGTAGAAAAGCTTGCTGACTTTGACGAAGTGATAATGGAAAAATATTTGAACGGCCAGGAAGTTTCCGTGGAGGACATCAAGAGGGCTACAAAGCACGCTGTACATAACATACTTATAACCCCGGTATTCTGCGGGAGTTCATTCAAGAACAAGGGCGTTAGGCTCCTCCTGGATGCAATAGTTGATTATCTTCCTTCACCGATAGACAGGGGCGCAGTTGTGGGCACAGACATCAATAACTCAGAGACCGTATTGTCAAGAAAGCCTACTACCAAGGAACATTTTGCTGCGTTGGCGTTCAAGATAATAAACGATAACTACGTCGGACAACAGACTTTCATAAGGGTTTACTCAGGTGAACTGAGCGCAGGAAGCTATATTTTCAACCCAAGAAAGAACAAGAACGAGAGGGTCGGCAGGATATTAAGGATACATGCAAAGGACAGGGTAGAGGTGGAAACACTTAAGGCCGGAGACATAGCGGCCATCGTAGGCACCAAGTATACTACAACTGGAGACACGCTCTGCTCAGAAGATCATCCTGTAATGCTTGAACAGATCCACTGTCCAGAGACGGTCATAGATATGAAGATAGATGTGCCTAGTGCAAAGGAAAGGGACAAACTCTCCATGGCCCTTCATAAACTTTCCCTTGAAGACCCTTCATTCAGGGTGCGTTATGACGAGGATACAGAAGAGACCCTCATATCAGGCATGGGAGAACTTCATCTTGAGGTCATCGTTGACAGGCTAAAGAGCGAACATAACGTTGATGTTATAGTCGGTGCTCCAGCCGTTGCGTTCAGAGAGACCATCAATGGCGAGATCGAGCATGAACATAAATATAAAAAGCAGACCGGTGGAAAAGGTCAGTATGCTCATGTCGTGTTCAGGATAGAACCAAATCCTGCAGGCATAGAGTTCGTTGATCACATTAAGGGCGGAAGCATCCCAAGGGAATACATACCGGCTGTCAGCAAAGGTTTTAAAGAGGCTGTTACTAAGGGTGTCTATGCAGGCTTCCCAATGATGAACTTAAAGTATGTCCTTACCGATGGAAGCTACCATGCGGTTGACTCAAGCGAAATGGCCTTTAAGATCTGTACCATGGTGGGATTTAAAGAGGCTGTAATGAAAGCATCCCCGATACTTCTTGAACCTATAATGAAGATAGAGGTTAACACTCCTGACGATTATATGGGCGATGTAATAGCTGATATAAACAGAAGAAGAGGCCGTATAGACAACATGAGAAGGTTCAGAAAAGGCTCACAAAAGCTGAACGGTTTTGTTCCTTTGATGGAAATGTTCGGTTATGCCACCACTTTAAGGTCGCTCTCGAGCGGCAGGGCAAACTACTCCATGGAATTCTACAACTATAGTCCTCTTCCAAGGAACGTAGAGGAAAAGGTCCTGGAAGAAACAAAGAAAAAGAAAGAGGCAAAAGCGGCAGAAGCCTCGAACTAGAACGACATATAAAGATCACGATACAGAGGGGCTATTTCCTCCCAGCTGAAAAGGGCGGAATTAGCCCTTCCTTTTTTTATCAGTGATTCGCTGGTCTTTTTGTCGAGTATGGAGCTGATAGCCTCTTTTATGTCTTCCTCATTTAGAGGATCAAAGTATAGGATGGTGTCCTCACATACGGACCTGTGAGCCTCTATGCCGGATGCAATAACAGGAGTCCCAAGTGCTTGGGCCTCTATTATCGTCTCTGGGAAATCATTTATATAAGAAGGTTCACAAACGGCCATGCTGTTCTGCATTATTTTCCAAAGGTCCTGTTTTGGCAGATAACCTGTAAAGACTATCCTTTCTCCGCAAAGCTGTGATGAGAACTTTTTCAATTTTTTCAGATAGTCCTTATCCTTGGCGTCGCCAGTTATAAAAAGTTTAACATCCTTTGACGTAACTGCAGAAAAGGCCCTCATTAACCTTTCCAGGTTCTTATACCTTTCTATCCTTCCGGCGAAGACAAGATATTTGTCTGGAAGTTTGATATCGACCTTGTGGTCCTTGTCCAATTTTACCCCGACAGCCCTTGGTATGATCCTTATCCTTTCATTGTTAACGAAAAGTTTTGATTCCAGTTCATTGGCCATGTATCTGCTGTGAGCTATGACCACGTCACATCTTGAAACATCCTTTATAGAGGTGAAAAGCCTTTCCTGATCGTTGAACAGGTGTGGAGCGGTGTATTTCTTTATTGATATTGGCTCGAATATCCTCTTTACGTCCCTCGTTGTCTTTATAGAAGGACAGGCAAAACAGTGAACTATGCTTCCGTCGCTAAAAGCCCTCAAAGGTACTTTCAGATACCGGTATATCATACTGCTGATTATCTTGGGTGTTCTTCCTCTGGCCACCTTGTCATGTTCAAGGTCGAATTCCCTCTGCAGTTTCCTTGCGGTAACGTTCGGGCTAAAGATCATTACCTTGAACTTTTCATCAGAGCCGTACTTTGAAGTGACCTCGTAGGCGAGGTCCTTTATGTACCCATATTCTGAGTATAGTTTGGGGTCTATCCGGTCAGCAATGTAATATAGGTTCATGGTCTTTTTATAGCACATTCTTAATGACAATGAACTTAAATTGCAATAATTTTTAAGTATGCAAACTGATGGACTTTTGATGGGCATAGACGAGGCTGGCAGGGGACCGGTTCTAGGGCCTCTTGTTGCCGCCGGTGTGGTGCTAAGCCCGCTGGTCTGCGAGATGATAAAGAAAATAGGCATAAAGGATTCAAAAAAACTAAGTCCAAAACTAAGGAGCATGTTCTTTGACCTTATAGAGCATGAAGCTGAATGGTACAGCATAGTGGTGTCCTGGCCTGATACGATAGACGAGTACGTTTTAAAGGGAGGGCTTAACGACCTGGAGTGCAGGATGTTCTCGTCCATAATCAGTTCCTATGGCAGTAACGTTGATGTTTATGTGGATTCGCCTTTAAAGCCTGATGTTTTTAGTGCACAGCTTAAGAGGCAAACCTCTTATATGGGAAGGATAAACTGCAGTTTCAAGGCCGATGATATATATCCTGTGGTCTCTTGTGCGAGCGTCCTTGCAAAGGTCGTAAGGGATAGTATCATAGAGGGGCTAAAGGCGGAGTACGGTGATTTTGGTAGCGGATATCCGTCAGATAAAAAGACCATTGAATATTTATCGTCGACAAAAGAACTCCCTTTCTTTGCGAGGAAGTCCTGGAAGACGCTAAAGCAGCTGGAGCTTTTATGAAAGATGTAGATAAATACGGCGGACTTATAAAACAGCTGCAGGATGCACAGGTAAAGCACGGCTATGTCAGCCATGAGGCCATTGGATCTATATCCAAAGAGTTTGGTCTTCCTGTTTCTGAGATCTACGGTGTCGTAACTTTCTATTCCCAGTTCAGGCTTAGGCCTTTGGGAAGGCACACTATAAAACTTTGCAGGGGAACTGCCTGCCATGTTGCAGGGTCTTTGGACCTTGCCTCTGATGTGAGAAGACTTTTAGGCTTGAGCGAAGGCGAGGATACTACCAAGGATTTGAGATTCACGCTGGAAGAGGTGGCCTGTCTTGGTTGCTGTTCGCTGGCCCCGGCGGTGATGGTGGATAAGGATGTACACGGAAAGATCACAGTGCAAAAACTTGCAAAGTTACTAGAGGAATATAGATGAGCTCAACTCGTATAATAGTCAATATGGGTACCTGTGGGATATCTTCCGGCTCTCAAAGGGTCTTAAGCTCTTTGTCAGGTATTGACGGTGTCAAGGTAAGCCAGAGCGGATGCATAGGTCTTTGTGCTCTAGAACCTACCGTTTTTGTAGGAGCTGGGGACCACATTACTGCCCTGTCGTTCGTCACTGAAAGTTTGGAGGACAGAGCAAGTATCAAAAAACTTTGTGCTTCTGGTGCTATAGACGATAACTTAAAGGACAGGGTTATTTACGACGGTGAAAGGTCTGGACTTTTTGACTCTTTGTTCAAGGGGCAAAAAAGGGTAGTGCTTAGGAACGCAGGCTGGATAGACCCGATGGACGTACAGGATTATCAGAGTGTGGGCGGATATTCCTTGCTGGAAAAATGCAAAAAAGGCGAACTAAGACCTGAAAGGATACTTGATATCGTCGAGTCAAGCGGGCTCAGAGGACGAGGCGGCGCAGGTTTTTTGACCTCCAGGAAATGGCGCATGCTTTCAGAGAAAAGATCGGAGCAAAAGTATGTCATATGTAACGGCGATGAGGGCGACCCCGGGGCTTTCATGGACAGGTCTGTCCTTGAGGGTGATCCTCACAGCGTTATAGAGGGACTGCAGCTGGCCGCCTTCACGACAGGGGCCACTAAGTGCTTTATATACGTAAGGGCTGAATATCCGTTAGCGGTCAAGACATTGAGCAAGGCCATAAAAGATGCAAGTGACGAGGGCCTTTTGCTGGTGCCTGTAGAAGTGCGTGAGGGTGCCGGCGCTTTTGTCTGCGGAGAAGAGACGGCCTTAATAGCGTCTATAGAAGGTAAAAGGGGCATGCCAAGGTTCAGGCCTCCTTACCCTGTGGAACAGGGGCTTTGGGGCAGACCTACTATAATAAACAACGTCGAGACCCTTGCTGCAATACCATGGATAGTATCCAACCCAGGTGAATATGAAAAAGTGGGCCATGAAAAGAGCAGGGGCACAAAGTTATTTGCCCTTGCAGGAAAAGTAAAAAGAGGAGGACTTGTAGAAGTCCCGTTCGGTATAAGTTTAAGGGATCTCATCTTTGATGTAGGCAGGGGTATGCAGAGCGAGAGGCCTTTTAAGGCGGTGCAGATAGGCGGCCCAAGCGGAGGATGTCTTCCTGCCTCTATGCTTGATATGCCCGTTGATTATGAAAGGCTTAAAGAGAGCGGGGCTATAGTTGGTTCAGGCGGGCTTGTGGTCATGGACCAGGGCTCATGCATGGTGGACATAGCAAGGTTCTTTCTTTCTTTTACGACGAACGAATCCTGCGGCAAGTGTACTTTTTGCAGGGTCGGGACAAGACGCATGCTGGACCTTCTGGAGAACATAGTTGAAGGAAAGGCAGAGCTAAAGGATATAGACGAGCTTCTTGAGCTTGGCGATGCGGTCTCTAAGCTTTCTCTTTGCGGTCTAGGGCAGACAGCCCCTAATCCTGTCATCACGACCATAAAATATTTCAGAGACGAGTACCAGGACCATATTGAGCATAAAAGATGTGTGCCTGGAGTATGTCCGTCGCTGCTAAACTATTCGATAGTTCCAGAGAACTGTGTCGGGTGCATGCTCTGCAAACGCGCCTGTCCGGTAAATGCGATCTCGGA
>JAKLHL010000039.1 GCA_022710165.1 Bdellovibrionales bacterium
TATAGTTTGATACTACGGTCTCGGTTGTCCTTAATGAATAATCAGAATAAAAAACGAAACTAAAAACGTCTTTTGCTTCTTCTGTTATGCAAAAGGCTTGTTGTGTGGTGTCCAGGTCCGACCTTTCTTTTGCATAGTTATAGCAGGTGCTTTCCTGTGGATAGATATTGATCGCAGATGATACAAGTAGTGTGAGTATTATTTTTCTCATATAAAACCTCTTCGGCAAGCACTAGTGCTGCTGCCGTGGAGGCCTTTAGCAGTTTAAGATTGCTGGTGTCAAGGCAATATTCAGCGCATCTAGTGTTAAACCTTTTAACGGATGTGCTATATAACGACATGTGTGATAATGTTATCCCATTGATTATATTGGTTAATTATGATGGCATGTTTATTGCAGCAAATATTTGTTTGTTAAGTGTGTCATGTTTGCTTAAAAAACACGTTGGAGGGCAGTTATGCTCAAGAAGCTCTTTCTTGTTCCGGCCTTTTTTAGTCTTTTAATAAGTAATGCTTACTCTCAAAAAATAGATGATCTTTCGGCATACATCTCTGACCTTGAATCAAAACTTTCCTGTCCCATAAAAACTATCAATAAAGAAATAGATACTGTAGACCTTCTTGATAGGAACGTCCACGTCCAGTATACATGTGTTGATAATAAGCCGTTGTTGGAAACGGCGGTCCTTTTAGACGATCAGGGGCACATCATATTTGAGGCATCAAAAACGGTCTTTGAAACTGGAGAGGTGGTTACAAGAGAGAAATACATAACTTATTACGAGGATGGGGTAGAGAAGTCCTCAGAACAGCATATATACAGGGAAGGCGGAAGGGTAGGTTCTGGACGTTTGACCTCAATTTATCTGGAATATTCACAAACATCCAAGATGACCAAAAGAAAGACCGTTAATCCGTCGAAGACATCAGAAGAAAGATGGGAGTATTATTCTGACGACGTAATATCAAAACGTATCATAATTAATGACAACGAGCAATGGAGGCAGGAATTCACTATTGAGTATAATGAACGTTCTCAGAAAACAAAAGAAACGGAAGTGTTTTATGACCCTGGTGAGACAGTCCCATACAACAGCAGTGTAACAGATTACGACCCTAAGACACAAAAGACCCTGCTTTCTGTTTCATATGATTATGAGGACGGCGTCAAGAAAACAAAGAGCGTCTATGAATATGAAAAGGGTAAATTAGTTTCACAGACAATATACGAACTTGTTTACGATGATGAAGGCAAGCTTGTGAACGAGAAGAAGATATCTAAGGAAACTTTCTAGAATTGTGATTAAATAGCCCCATGGGCATAAGTTTTATTCTGGGTGACATAACAGATCAAGACACCGATGCGATAGTTAACGCCGCAAACTCTACTTTGCTTGGAGGCGGAGGTGTGGACGGTGCTATACACAGAAAGGCCGGGCCGCTCCTTTTGGAGGAGTGCAGGAAACTAGGAGGCTGTGCAACAGGTGATGCTAAGGCCACAAAAGCTTACAGTTTAAAGTCCAGATATGTTATCCATACAGTAGGCCCCGTTTACAGGGGTGGAAATAATAAAGAGGCGGAGCTTTTGGCATCCTGCTACAGGAGGTCTTTAGAGCTTGCAGTATCTTTAGGCCTAGAGACCGTTGCCTTTCCTGCTATAAGCACAGGTGCTTATAGGTATCCTCTTGAAGATGCAGCTCAAATAGCTGTAAGCACCGTAAAGGATTTTCTCAAAAATAGTACCTCATTAAAGGAAGTAAGGTTTGTCCTTTTCAATGCAGAGACCTATAATGCCTTTAGGAGAAGAGCCTGATGGATAAATTGCTCGCTTTCTTGAAGACTAAAAGGAACCCAAAGGTGATCGTTTTGACTGGAGCCGGTGTAAGCGCTGAATCCGGCATAAGGACGTTCAGAGAAACTGGCGGGCTTTGGGAAAATTATAACGTCGAGGATGTTGCAACGCCTGAGGGATTTTATTCAAACCCCGACCTTGTTTATGAGTTCTATAACGTGAGAAGGAAACAGGCTAAACTTAGTGAGCCTAACAGGGGTCATTTTGCAATTGCTGAACTTGAAGAGCTTTTTGGCAATAATTTTTTACTAGTGACACAGAACGTCGATAACCTTCATGAGCAGGCCGGTTCCAAGAACATACTTCATATGCATGGGGAACTCTTAAAGGCCAGATGTTTTGAGTGTGGAACTGTTATTGACTGGGAGGGGGACCTTACTTCAGACGATAAATGTGAGTCGTGCAGCGGGCCCATGAGACCTCACGTGGTGTGGTTCAATGAGATGCCTCTTTATATGGATGAGATAATATCTGCTGTTTCTGACTGCGACCTTTTTATAGCCATAGGCACCAGCGGTGTTGTTTATCCTGCAGCCAGTTTTTATCAAATGGCCTCTTCAAAGGGAGCCCACACTGTTGAATTGAACCTTCATCCAACCGGTGCTAATTTTGATACTATCATTGACGGACCTTCGAGCAGGACCGTTGACATGCTCCTGAAAGAATTAAGAAGTGTTTATACGAACTAGATCATGAAAAAAGCCATATTAATATTGTCGTTTTTGTTCCCGTCGCTGAGTTTTGCAGGTGTGTCTGTTTTTGCAGGTCAGGGCTACGGGTCTTTTAGGCTTTCTGGCGCAGGAAGCAGCAACATGGCCAGTGTTATGCTGGCTGGGATAAAATTCTCAGAGTATTTTGACTTCAGGTACATGAGCCTTGATACCTCGTTAAGAATGCCTTTGCTGCCGTTCAGGATAATAGACATGAGGTACGCAAAGTCAGGCAACACATACACATATTATGATTCAGATGTTTTTGGCCTTTCTTTTAATATTCCTTTTAATGAACATATTAGGTTCGGACTTATGTATGGGCTTGGCAAATTAAAGATCTACGAGATGACAGAGCAAAGTTCGGGAGAATATACGGCTAACATACACAAAGGTCTCCTGCATGCTGTTAACGCTGAACTGGTCGGGACTTTTGATCTTAATGTGCTTAGATTCTCGCCTACCATAGGTGTGTTGACACATTTTTTAGACAAGGACGCAGGATATGATAACGCCATGTCCATTTATCTTGGGCTGTCGGTGTCTTATATATTCAAAGGAAAAGACCAGGACTAAGCCTGCTATTTGCCCCAGTTATCGACTATATCTTTTATCGTCTGGGAATCAGCCTTGCCTTTCAAGAGAGGCATGATGGTCCTCATGTTAACTTCTTCCGGTTTAACATTTGCTTTTATGAAAGCTATGACCTCTTCCTTTGACATCATTTTTGGGAGGAATTCCTCTATTATCTTTAGCTCCTCACGTATCTCTGCTTTTTTATCGTCGGGGAAGAAGTCCAAAGATTTGACCAGCTTTTTGTGGTAAGCTTGGCAAACCTCTTCTTCGGTCCTCTTTTTAGCCGAGGATTTTTCTTCTGTCTTTATTTCTGCCATTAACATCCTTATTACAGAAAGCCTTTTTGCGTTCTTTTCCCTCATGGCATTTTTCATTTGTTCATGTAAAAGTTCAGATAATTTCAATGCCTTATCCTCCATTTCTTTGCTTTGGACCTACTTTACACTAAAAAATGTCAAATGTGCATTTAAAATTTTCAAATAATTGTTTGACAAAATCAAATGAGCATTTTAAAAACCTTTTATCATGACCAAGAAAGGAAGCACTACCAAAGATCTTTTGTTGAAGAAAGCTACGCCGCTGTTCGCAAAGAAGGGCTATGACGGCACCACTATAAAGGATATATGCGAAGCGACGGGCATGAACGTAAGCCTTGTCAGTTATTATTTTGGAGGGAAAGAAGGCCTTTTTTATTCCTGCATAGAGAACTTTGCAGACTTTGGTCTTAAAACTGCTGAAAAGATATTGATACAGCCAAAGTCTAAGGAAGAATTCAAGGTGCGTCTTAATATGTTCCTTGATGAGATGATCAATATACATTTTGAACATGAAGACCTTTTAACTCTTATATATATGGAGATGGAAAGTCAGAACCTTAAATCGGCTGACATATTCAGGAAGACCTTTGCAAAGGTCTTTCAACTCTGCGTTGAGTTCTTTGAGGCTGGAAAAAATATAGGGATCATGGATCGCTCCCTTGATGCCAGGCTTAGTGCGGCGATATTCTTTGGATCCATCAAGTCGTTCTTTACAGGCTCTAAACTAAGGAAGCAGTCCCTGCTCGATGACCTTAACGATCCTTCTCAGAAGAAGAAAATAAGAGAACACTATATAAAAATATTTTGTGAGGGTTTTTACAATGAAAACAAGAATAACTAGTCTTATTTTATTTGCAGTGCTTTTGCCAGTAACGGCTTTTGCAGAGCTCGTCACTCTTGATTCCTATATGGAGCAGGTGACTAAAGGCAACCAAAGTTATACTGCTGCGGACAAGGGCAGAGAAGCAGGAAAGTTAAAGTCAGAAGAGGGTGAGCTTCTTACCACCACGTCTTTCTTTACTGACCTTCAGTATACCAACGATAAGAGGGTGCCGATGATACCGGCTATAATGGGAGACAGGACGTCTACGGCTAGCGGGTCAATGGGATTTTCAAAGAACACGAGCATTGGTCTTAGCGGGAAACTATATTATAAGCTTGTACAGACCACCATCAACGGAGTTAATCAATCTTTTATCCCATATACCGAGTATTATGAGTCGAGCCCGGTGCTTGAACTTAATCAGTCTTTCTGGAAGAACTCTTTTGGGCGTCAAACGAGAGCGTCTAGGGATGCTCTTGAGGCAGCTGCCATGATGAGCGCTTATAACTCCAAGTTCGATTCAAAACAGATAATGTCTGATGCAGAAACGCTTTACTGGAACCTCTCAACTACGAGGGAACTCTTAAAGGTCCAGCAGGATAATCTTAAGAGAGCTGAAAGACTTAGGGATTGGACAAAGAAAAGAGTTGGCAGCAACCTTGCTGACAGGGTCGATCTTTTGCAGGCAGAGTCAATGTTGAAGATGAGACAGCTTGAGCTTGAGGCAACAACTGATTCAGAGAAAGAACTTGTAAGACAGTTCAACACGAGTAGAGGCGCTACTACGGATGATGCAAATATGGAGCTTGAGATAATGAGCCCTGAAAAGGCCATAGCAATAGAGACCCCTCAAAGAAAAGGGGTAAGGGAAGATGTAAAGGCGCTCGAGGCTGCATCAAAGGCTGCAGCTGCAAATGCAAGGATATCAAAGGATAACTATGCTCCTAGTTTGGACCTTTTTGGGCAGTTCTCACTTAATGGGAAAGACCAGTTCGATCCTGCTGTAAGGGATTCTTTCAGCGGCAAACATCCTTATGTGGTAGCAGGACTTACCTTTAGTGCACCGCTGAGTTTTGGCACCGTAGGAAGGGTAAAGAGCGGTTACGAAGCAGAGAAGATATCTGCGGATTATGCATATCAAAGAAAGGTCTTCGAGACGGACAGACTGTGGGACAATCTTACAAAGAAACTTGATGACACTAGGCGTAAATTGAAACTTGCATACGAGCTAGAAAAACTGCAGGAGCAGAAGGTCCTGTATGAAGAGAAGAGATTGAAACTTGGAAGGACCACCACTTATCAGGTCATAACATTCGAGGACGATCTTGCTGGAGCTCAGCAGTCAAGGCTTATGACACAGCAGGCCCTAATATCGATGATATCTGAAATGAAGACTTTCGTTAGCGAAGAGGAGATATAAAATATATGAACATAGCTGAACTCTCGATAAAACGACCTGTATTCATCGCTTGTATATTCATCCTGATCCTTACCGTCGGAGGACTTGCGCTAAGCAAACTTAAGGTTGATATGTTCCCTGACGTTACCTTTCCGGTAGTTTCAGTTATTACATATTATCCTGGAGCATCACCATCCGAGGTTGAGACCGATGTATCCAAGATAATGGAAGACGAGATAGGGGCTATTTCAGGTCTTGAGAACCTCTACTCCAACAACAAGGACGGCGTTAGCATAATAATCGCTGAGTTCACGCTTGAAACAGATGTTAAATATGCACAGCAGCAGGTGAGGGACAAGATAGCCGGGGTAAGGTCTGACCTCCCTGATGATGTTAAGGAGCCTTTGATAAGTATCGTTGACCCAACTGATATACCTGTAGCCCTTATTTCTGTCGAGGCTGAGCTTGATGATGCTAACCTTTATGATCTTGTTGAGTTCACTGTTAAGCAAAATCTTGAGCAGGCAAAAGATGTAGGAAGGGTCGAAATAATTGGAGGAAGAAAAAGGGAGTTCCATGTAAATCTTGATAAGGATAAATTGTATAGCAGGCAGATATCAGCTTCTATGGTCTCTTCACAACTTGGCCTTGCTGGAAAGAACATACCATCAGGAAGTTTGCAGGGCGAGGTCAAGGACCTGAGCATAAGGTCACTTGCTGAGTTCAACAATATAGACGATATAAACAATACTATAGTTAATTTTGTAGGGAACGATGTGCCTGTAACGGTCAAGGACGTTGGTACTGTGACAGAGTCACTGGTCGACGAGGATTCAAGGTCTTTCTTGAACGGCAAGAGAGCCCTCATGCTTCAGGTCTACAAACAGACGGACGCTAATACTATAGAGGTCATAGATTCTGTTAAGGAAAAACTTGGAGAACTTAATATCGTTATAGCTGGAAGAGAGGGTAATCCAAAAATAACTATGGTTCAGGACACTTCCTGGCCTATCACGGCTAACGTAAAGGATGTAAGGGACACTATACTCCTTGGTATCTTATTCACGATCATCGTCGTTTATCTGGCCCTAGGCAGTGGAAGGTCCACCTTTATTACGAGTGCCGCTTTGCCTAACTCCTTGTTGGGTGCTTTCATATTGATGCTTATAGCAGGATTTACCGTTAACGTTATAACCTTGCTATCATTAAGTTTGGCGGTAGGTCTTTTGATAGACGACGCCATAGTTGTCCGAGAGAATATATTTAGACATCTAGAGATGGGAGAGAGCCCAAAAGAGGCCGCCCTTAACGGCACCAAAGAGGTCATGTTGGCTGTTATAGCAACTACTCTGGTCATAATAGCGACCTTTGCACCGGTGTCCTTCCTTACGGGTATAGTAGGAAGGTTCTTTAAGTCATTTGGTCTTACGGTCTGCTTTGTTATGGCGATAAGCCTTCTTGATGCTCTAACCATGGCACCGATGCTTTCTGCCTATTTTGCAGGTAAAAAAGAACACAAAGAAAAACATAACTGGGTTCTGACCAAATTTGGAAAATTCCAAGATTGGCTGGAAGTAGTTTACGAGCATATTCTTAAATATACTTTGAGGCATTCAAGGCAAATAATACTTATAAGCCTTGGTATATTCCTGGCGACCTTCTCTACATTGATATGGATACCAAAGTCATTTAAGTCCAGCGCTGATAACGGTGAGTTCATGGTGTTCCTAGAAGCTGAACCAGGCACCAGTCTTGGTCAGTCAGAAAAGCTCGCAAAAGAGATAGACAACATAGTCAGGAAGAATACCAGCCTCGTGGATAAGACAGTTATTTCTATTGGCGGAGGTACCGATGACCCAAACAACTTCAGCATCTATATAAAGATGACTGACAAGTCTAAGAGGAATGTAAGTACTACTGAATTCAAGGCAATGATAAGAGAGCAGATAAAAGGTTACAGCTTCTTGAAGCCGATAGTAGGTGACACCGTCGGTAACTTTGGCGGTAAACAACCGTTCCTTCTTTACATCAAGGGCAACGACCTGGCTGTACTCAAAAAGATATCAGATCAGATAATGGCAAAATTCAAGGACCATCCAGCGCTTTTGGACCTCAGCACTTCTTATGAAGAGGGAAAACCGGAGTTCCAGATAGTCATGGATAAACGAAGATCAGAAAAGCTTGGTGTTTCACCCAATATGGCCGGAATGGAGCTTAGGACCTTCGTAGAGGGACAAACTCCAACCAAGTTCAAAATAGATGATAACAACTACGATGTAAGAGTAAGGTTCAAAGAGGATCAAAGGGACTTGAGGAAGATGTTTGAGACTATATATGTACCGAACATAAACAATCGTCTTATACCTTTAAAGAACGTTGCTCAGGGAGTGGATACAGAGGGTCCTACAGAGATAGACAGGATCAACAGGGCGCGTGATGTATTGATATCTGCTGATATAGCGCCGCATGGACCTGGTATGGCCAAGGCCATGGAAGACCTTAAGAAATTCTTTAAGGAAGAAGGCAAACTCCCCAACGGGTATTCGTATGTGTTCGAAGGACAAGCAAAGACCTTCAATGAGTTGATAACGGCGATATTATTGGCTGCAGGCATAGGTCTTGTTTTCATTTATTTGATACTCTCAAGTTTGTATGAGTCGTTCATAATACCATTCACGATCATGTTGGTCATACCCTTGGCACTTTGTGGAGCTTTCTCTGCACTGTTCGTCACAGGGTTCGGACTGGACATGTTCTCGATGATCGGATGTATCATGCTCATAGGTGTTGCGACCAAGAACTCTATTATTCTCGTCGACTATACCCATAAACTGATGGATGAGCAGGGGATGGAAAGGAGCGAGGCTATAATTAAGGCTGGAAAGACAAGATTAAGGCCTATACTTATGACCAGCTTTGCTCTGCTTGCAGGTATGTCACCTATAGCCTTTGGTTTGAGCGAGCTTTCATCTTTTAGGCAGTCGATGGGTATCGCGGTTATGGGCGGTATCATAAGCTCGACATTGCTCAGCCTTATAGTGGTACCGGCAACATTTACGTACATCGACAATTTTAGATTATGGATCTCAGAGAAAGCACAAAAGACTTTCCATCATCACGGTAAGTAGTCAAGCCAAGGCTGCTGGGAGTAGGCTTCTTCAAGGTTGTTATCTCTGGCATCATTGTCCCTGCAGATGGCTCCATTACCGCCGTTGTACTGTGCATATGCGCGCCTTATGACTCCGATGATATCAGCTCCTTGATTTGTGCCTGAACTGCAGTCATCGCTTTGTGCGTTAAGGTATTTCTCGTAGGCGAAATCTATACCATATTCAAGGTTGTCCTGAAGTATAGGGTGTTCGCCATGGTAAGTGTCGTATATCTGCATGATGCCGTAAGAGTGGCCGTTGTCTCCCCTGTGTACATAGAAGTGTCCATCAACCTCGTAATAGTGCTTCCAAGTGCTCTCTGTCCAAGCTATTGCTTTTATGAAATTTATGAATACAGCATCATTATATCTTTCTGCAGCCAGCTGCTCTATCAGAGAGTTCATGTTGTTCATATATTCAGGGTCATCTAGCTGGTTCTCTGTGGCTGGCACATAATTAAGGTCAGAGCCGCTAATGCTTATCTCGTAAGCCCCTTCGGTACTTTGTTCGTTCCCCGTAGGCAGACAGGAAGTAAGTGAAAGTAAGATGGGAATGCAGATAAGGTTTTTTATCTTCATACATTAATAATAAGGGTTGTCCCTTTTTAGTACAACGTTTATTATTTATTTGTATGATAAACAGTGAAAACATTCTGATGGCAATGGCACTGACAGGTCTAGCAGGACTTTCAACAGGTATAGGCAGCCTTTTGGCCCTTTTTGCCAGGACAGGTGGAAGGAGTTTTCTTTCTACGTCGCTGGGATTTTCTGCCGGAGTAATGATCTATGTTTCCATGGTCGAGATATTCTCAAAATCCAGACATATGCTCTCAGTTTGCCACGGGGATAAGTTGGGGACTATCATATGCGTTGCTGCTTTTTTTGCCGGTATATTCTTGATAGGTGTTATAGACAGGCTGGTACCCTCTTATGAGAACCCTCACGAGTTCCATAAGTCAGGTGAACTTGATCCTCTAAAACTTAAAAGGATGGGGCTTATGGCGGCCTTTGCGATAGCCATACATAACTTCCCAGAAGGTTTTGCGACTTTTATGAGTGCGCTTAATGACCCTAAGCTTGGTATTGCTGTAGCTGTAGCAGTAGCTTTGCACAATATACCTGAAGGTGTTTCTGTCTCTGTGCCGATAGCTTATGCTACCGGAAGTAAGAAGAAGGCTTTTTATTATTCTTTTCTGTCGGGTTTGGCAGAACCCCTTGGTGCTTTAATAGGTTATTTGGTCTTAAGGCCTTTCATGAGTGACACTCTCGTAGCCGTGGTGTTCGCTTCCGTTGCGGGGATAATGGTATTCATATCGCTGGATGAACTTTTACCGACAGCCCAGGAGTATGGCGAGCATCATCTTTCAATATATGGGTTAGTTGCAGGCATGCTTGTGATGGCAGTAAGTCTTATAATAGTTATGTAAGACGCTTATATATAGACGTCCCTTTTCCCGAGCCTTATCTCTTCTAGCTTGTTGATGACCATGGACCTTGTGGCTTCATCCTTAATGTCTTTCTCGATGATGCTGTCTATTAATCTAAAACCGCTGATCCTTAATTCCTCGTCTGCAAAATCATGAAGGTACTCTGCAAAAGTGAAGATGGCGTTTGGCAGGCAGTGCTCTTTTATTAACCCTGGTTTAGCAAGGTCCATAAAATCCTTCCCAACCCTTCCGAGCCTGTAGCATCCGGTGCAAAATGAAGGTATATGCTTTGCTTCGACTATATCCTTTATTACTTCCATCAAAGGCCTTGTGTCCCCTAAGGAGAACTGGGCCTCTGTACCTACGTCCCTTCCAGTAGTCTTGAGGTGCTCTTCGTGTTCAGTGTATCCACCAGGGTTCGTTTTTGAACCAGCTGATATCTGTGAAACCCCGAGTTCAAAAGCAAAACGTCTTGTCTCGCTGTTCTCTCTGGTGCTCAAGATTATCCCTGTGTATGGAACTGCAAGCCTTAGAACTGCTATTATCTTTTTAAAGTCCTTATCGCTAACTGGGTATGGAGGATTATAACTTACATCAGATCCCAACGCCGGTTCCATTCTTGGTACAGAGATAGTATGAGGCCCGACGCCGAAATTACTTTCAAGGTGCTGTATGTGGCTTAAGAGTGCAAGTATCTCGTAGCGCCAATCATAGAGACCGAAAAGTATGCCGACGCCAACGTCTTCTATGCCTGCTGTATAAGCTCTGTCTATGACCTCGAGTCTATACTCATAATTTGATTTTGGGCCTTTAAGATGGAGCTTTTT
>JAKLHL010000004.1 GCA_022710165.1 Bdellovibrionales bacterium
AATATCACTGTAGGCTGTACAAAATAACCTTTGGAGTCATCACAGTCCCCTCCACAAACCACCTCTGCATCTGTAGATTGCTTTGCGAACTCAATATATGACTTTATAGAGTTAAAAGAGCTCTTGTCTATTACAGCACCCATAAAATTATTTGGGTCACTTATATCGCCAACCTTTATCTTGGCTATCTCTGAACAGAGGATCCCTTTAAGTTCAAGCCACATTGATCTTGGTATGTAAGCCCTGCTGGCGGCAGAACATTTTTGTCCCTGATATTCGAAAGCGCCTCTTATGAGCGCGGCAGCTACTTCATTAACGTCTGCATCCTTGTGTGCAAAGACAAAGTCCTTTCCGCCTGTTTCACCGACTATCCTTGGATAATATTTGTACTTCCCGATATTCTCCCCGATGCTCTTCCACATTGATTTAAAAACTGAGGTAGAGCCTGTAAAGTGTACTCCTGCGAACTCGTTGTGAGAGAACACGGCATCACCTATATCTGATCCCTTTCCAGGCAGGAAGTTTATGACTCCCTTTGGAAGTCCTGCTTCCTCGAGTATCTTCATTATGTAGTATCCGCTTAGTACGGAAGTGCTGGCTGGTTTCCAAACTACGACGTTACCCATTAGGGCTGGTGCCGTAGGGAGATTGCCTACTATTGAAGTGAAATTGAACGGTGTTACTGCTAGAACAAAACCTTCGAGAGCTCTGTGTTCTAGCCTGTTCCATGTTCCGTTGCTGCTTTGAGGCTGTTCGCTGTATATGTCCTTCATAAAGTAAGAATTGAAACGCCAGAAGTCTATAAGTTCACACGCAGAATCTATCTCTGCCTGATGCATGGTCTTTGACTGACCTAACATAGTTGCCGCGTTCAGAGTCATCCTGTATGGGCCTGCAAGAAGTTCAGCCGCCTTTAGAAAGATGCCCGCCCTGTCTATCCAGTTCATCTTTGACCAGGTCTTTCTTGCTTCAAGAGCAGCATCTATTGCTAGTTCAGCCTCTTTTTTGCCTGCTTTATGATAAACGCCAAGGACCTTAGAATGATTATGGGGACATCTTATCTCTTCGGTCACGCCGGTCCTTATCTCTTTCCCTCTGATCATCAAGGGTATATCTACTGATATTGATAATTGTCTTTTTATCTCTTCGCTGATGGCTTTCCTTTCAGTGCTGTTCTTTGTATAAGCTAGAACAGGCTCGTTAATAGGAATAGGGAGTTTTGGTATTGCATTGTTCATACTAGGCCTCCTTGATCAAAAAGTACCGTTATTGACGAAAATACTACATCTTATGTCCAAATCAAGCCTTCTTGTTACAAGTTTCGAAAAAGAAAGCCCGCTGTTAAAGGATCTTGGCTGGCACAGAACTTGCTCTATAGGTTTGAGCACAGGATATGGAGGTGCACTATGAAAATTCCGCCTTTTGTGGACATCTGGTCGCTTAATAGAAGAAAACGCTTCTATATATTTAAGGACCAAAAACTTCTTTTCAAAGATGATACGGTCGTAAGCCTTGAGCTTGATAAAAAGGCTGAAGGTCCATGCCTTGATATCGTTAGCGACAGAGGAGGTTTTGTTATTAGCACAAAGGACCCTGTGAAGTGCCCCATAATACTCGCTGGTTCAAGAAAACAGAACTTGAATATAGAAACCCCTCTGTTCTTTAGTTTTATGGGATATGAGCTTTTTATTGATAACATCGACGGAGAACATGATTTTTGGTTCAGCGGGTATTTGCGGGAGGGTATCAGGGACTATATGTTGTGTTCAAGGCAGGCTTCGACCGTTTTCATAATCGGTGATACGGGGACCGGCAAGGAACTGCTAGCAAGGAACCTTCACTATAACAGTCAAAGACGTCACAGCCCTTTCGTCGCTGTAAACTGTGCCTCACTTAGTGCTAACACGGCAGAACGTGAACTTTTTGGTAACAAAAGAGGGGCTTTTACATCATGCACTAACCCAAGCCGGGGTATCTTCATGAATGCAAGTTCGGGCACTATCTTTCTGGACAACATAGAGGACCTGCCCATGAACGTTCAGCCGATGCTTCTAAGGGCGCTGGAGCTCCATGAGGTAAAAGCTTCGGGTTCTGACACTTCCAGCAAACACAAGGCGAGGGTGATGGTCTCGTCGTCTTTGTCCCCTAAAGACCTTCTTTATGGCGGGCTAATAAGAAAAGACCTATATTACAGGATAGAGGAATCCTGTGTTTACCTTCCTGAGCTTAGAGAGATGAAGGACGAGATAAAAGGCTTTTTAAGTTTTTACATGGGTAAAGATCACACTGCAGAGGAAGGGGTGGAAGAATTGCTGTCGTCATATGACTGGCCCGGGAATTTAAGGGAATTCAGGAATGTTGTGGAAAGATCTAAAATAATGGCAGTCAGGGACGGGGTATTAAGGATGTCCCACTTTGACCTTAAGGGTCGGACCTTGTCAAAAGCCGAAAGGATAAAGAACCCTTATCTTATTTATCCTTTTGAGAACGAGGAGCGGGATTTTATCCTTGAATCTTTGATGAGGAATGAGTGGAACATAGTCGATACAGCAAGGGATTTGAACCTTTGCAGAAGTACACTAATGGCTAAAATAGAATATTACAAACTAAAGGAACAGCACTGATCACACTCTTGCTGTTTTCCTCTTATCAAGTCCATAACGTTCGACCTTTGATATCAGGCTGGCCCTGCTTATACCAAGTTCTTTTGCAAGCTTTGATTTGTTCCATCCGTTTGACTTCAACCCTTCGGATATGAGGTCCCTTTCCAAAGCTTCTATTGCATCTTTCAATGTGCCTACATATTTTGTTGGGGTCTTTTGAGTACCGCCGCTGGTGCTCATTACAGGTTGTGCTTGTGATATCCTGGATGAAAGCAGCGACTCTTCCATTGTAGGGTCATCACCCGCCAGTACTATCATTCTCTCTATTTCGTTCTCAAGCTCCCTTATGTTGCCCGGCCAGTTGTATTCCATTAACTTTGCCAGTATGCCTTTTGATATTTTCTTTTTTGGGAGCCCTGTTTCTTTGTGGTTCTTATCGATAAAGAATTCAGCCAGGATAGGGATATCCTCTTTCCTGTCCCTCAATGGAGGAACGGTTATGTTTATTACGTTGATCCTGTAGTAGAGATCTTCCCTGAACTCTCCTTTAGCTATCATCTCTTTGATGTTCCTGTTGGTGGCTGCAATTATCCTTACGTCGACCTTTTTAGGCTCTGTAGCGCCGACAGGTGTGAATGTCCCTTCTTGGAGCACCCTTAATATCTTTACCTGCATAGACAAGGACATGTCCCCTATCTCGTCCAGGAAGAAAGTACCGCCGTTAGCTATCTCAAAAAGGCCTTTCTTGTCTTTGACAGCTCCGGTGAACGATCCTTTCACGTGACCGAAGAGCTCTGATTCCAAAAGGTTCTCGTTGAAAGCGGAACAGTTCTGAACGACGAATATCCTGTCCTTTCTTGGTGAATTGTAGTGAATAGCTTTTGCAATGAGCTCTTTTCCTGTTCCATTCTCTCCCTGTACAAGCACGGTGCTCGCACTATGTTTTATCTTGTCCAAGAGATTATAAAGATCTTGCATTACAGAGCTCTTGCCTATCATGTTGTCGTAGCGGTAACGTGTGCCGAGCTCTTTGTTGAGTTGAGAGATCTTGTTCTCTCTCATGGTTATTTCTTCGTGAAGTGTCTCGATCTCGCTTCCGATGAGTTCAACAAGCTCGCTAAAGTGGCCAAGCTGTTCTTTGGCTATTGATTGACAGTCAGATAAAGCTCCCTCGATGTCCTTGCTTGTGTAACCAAGGTCTCTCATGGTCTTGTAAAGTTTTTCTTTGTCCTTGTCGTTTACGTCGTTGGTAAAGAAAGCTGTAGCCAGGACCGCACCAGCGAAAGTATCATCCAGGTATATAGGAACTATTAATATTGGGAGTCCGGTCTCTTCCCACTTCTTGAAAGTGTTCTTGTTTATCTTTCCTCCGGCTGTCGTCTTTCTGCAAAATTCCTCGATTATATCCAGGCCCCTAGGGCTTTTTATTATCATGTTAAAAAGCTTGTTCTTGAATACGGGAGGTTTCTCTCTGTCGATGTTCTTTACATGCCCTTTGTCATCAGTGAAGATAACTTCAGCATTCCACCAAGAGCTGACTATTAGCTTAAGCCTTTTTACTACCCTTAGATTTTCAAAATCATCCCAATTGAGCATTTTGGACTCCCCCTGTTCATTTAATTTACAGTGGCAGTATTAATTTTAAACAGTGTCCAAAAATTTGTCAAAGGAATGTCTAAAGAATATACAAATTAAGGGATTATAGCCTTAGGAAGATCTCGGCATATTCCATCTTGTTCTTGGAGTTTATATCTTTGAAAACAGCATTATAGCGGTTCTTGGCTATTATTCCCTCATCAAATGGGGTGATGGAACATTGACTCTTGTGACAGCTTACAGCAGAGAGCTTTTGTTTGTAGTATTTTGATATGTCAACGAACACAGTATTGCCAACAACAGGGATGGGGTCCCATGTTTCGTAGGCGTAGATCTCTGGGTCCTTTATGTGTTCCCTGATTGAATCAAGGCTTAATGAGGCAACAGCGCTGTGTGTGGCGTGTCTGTCTTCAGGATAAGGGATGTATATCTCTGCGAACTTCTTGTTGTGTATTATCTTGGAAAGCTCACCAGTATAAAGTTCGGGCTTTTCAAAAAGGTCCTTGCTGTCCATCCCCAAAAACAGCTGTTTTACTGTTTTAACATCGTCGACCAGCGGTAATATGCTTTGTTCAGCCTCTTTTTTCCTTAATTCTATCATCTCTTCTTTTGAAAGGTCCTTGTACTCAACGGATTTTGAGCTTCCACCGCCATTGGTTACGTAAACGATGGTGAACTTATATCCTTCTTTGGACTTTACTGCGATGGTGCCGCCCATGCCTATTACATCGTCATCGGGGTGTGGGGCTATTATCAAGATCCTTTTATCGTCAGTCATAAGTAAATTAAACCCGTATAAACCCTTTATGTCAATTGCCGGGCCCTGAGCCTTGCTACTTTTTAAGACTCAGGCTCTAAATCCTTGACAGGCAACGGTATTGGACTATTATGGGCTCACGTAAAAAAGGAGCTTTAGATGGACATAGATGTAGTAAGACATTCGCTTTCTCACGTGCTGGCGACAGCTGTTCTTGAGCTTAAGCCGGATACAAAACTTGGTATAGGTCCTGCGATAGACACAGGACTATATTATGATTTTAAGTTCACTACCGAACCTACGGAAGCCGAGCTTAAAGAAATAGAGAAAAAGATGAAGAAGCTCATAGGCAGAAAGGTGCCTTTTGAGCAGTATGATATGGGCGTAGATGAAGCCATCGCTTATTATAAGAAAGAGGGCAACGAGTTCAAAGTAGAACTTATAGAAGACTTAAAGAAGGAAGGGAATAAAACAGTAAGTTTTTATAAGATGGGCAACTTTATAGACCTTTGCAGGGGGCCTCACGTAAGCAACACCAGCGAGATAAATGCTGATACCTTTAAAGTGGATAAGATGGCTGGAGCATACTGGAGGGGTGATGAAAAGAACCCGATGCTCACCAGGATCTACGTTCTTGCTTTCGGCACCAAAGAGGAGCTTGCAGATTTTATTCACAGACGTGAAGAGGCTTTAAAACGTGACCACAGAAAACTTGGTCAAGAGCTGGAACTTTTCTCTGTCGCTGAAGAGATAGGCCCTGGCCTTATCCTTTGGCACCCAAAAGGCGCAAGGATAAAGAACATAATAGAGACTTACTGGAAAGAAGAGCACTACAAGAACGGATATGAACTGGTCTGCACACCTCATATAGGGCGTTCTCAGCTTTGGGAAACCTCGGGACATCTTGGTTTTTACTCAGAGAACATGTACGCGCCTATGGATATCGACGACATGAACTATTATGTGAAACCCATGAACTGTCCGTTCCACATAATGATATATAAGACAAAAAAACATTCTTACAGGGACCTTCCTCTTAGGTGGGCAGAGCTTGGCACCGTCTATAGATATGAAAAGTCTGGAGTGCTGCATGGCCTTTTAAGGGTAAGAGGATTTACTCAGGACGATGCACATATAATCTGTACACAGGAACAGATCAACGACGAGATAATAGAGACACTAAGGTTCTCTTTGAGCATGTGGAAGACACTTGGCTTCACTGATATAAAGGCCTACGTCGCCACTAAACCAAAAGAAAGTGTTGGAGAAAAAGAGAACTGGGACAAGGCTATAGAAGCCATACAAAAGGCCATAAAAAAAGAAGGTCTGGCATTTGAGATGGACGAGGGCGGAGGTGCCTTTTACGGTCCAAAGATAGACCTTAAGGTAAAGGATGCCATAGGAAGAGAATGGCAGATGACAACCATACAGTTCGACTTTAACCTCTCTGAGCGTTTTGACATGACGTATACAGACAGCGATGGAACAGAGAAGAGGCCATACATGATACATAGGGCGCTTCTGGGTTCCATAGAAAGGTTCTTTGGTGTGCTTGTTGAGCACTACGCCGGTGCTTTCCCAACCTGGCTTGCTCCGGTACAGGTAAAACTGGTGTCTGTAGCAGACAGACATGCTCCTTATGTAGAGGAACTAGCCAAAAAACTAAGGCCGATGGGTATAAGGGTTGAGCTCGATACAAGAAGTGAGTCCGTCGGTAAAAAGATAAGGGACGGAAGGATGGAAAGGGTCCCATACCTTATAGTTGCTGGAGATGAAGAGGTCCAGAACAACACTGTCACAGTAAGGAACAGAGAAACACAACAGCAGACCTCGATGAGCGTTAACGATTTTACAAGTAAACTTATAGAGGAAAATAACTCCAAGAGCCTGAAACTATCAATTTAGTTTTTTGTTCTTATCTTTTTCGTCTTCTTTTTTGGCTGTACCGGTGGTGTTTATCTGCAGTCTTTCATCCTCGATTGGATCTGATATTGAATCCTTGTATGCTGTAGAGTAGACGTTTATGCCGCTGCTGGTCATGTCCCTTTCATCCTCGATCACATTTGTGCTGCCTATTACATCAGACAGGTTTATCTGTTTTTCCTCTATACTTTGAGGTCCATAGAAGAACTTACCGCCTACGACTATAAGTGTGACCATTGCAGAAAGGGCTACGGCAACATAAGGGTGCATGAGTGCCGTCCTTAGTGTGTCGAATATATCGGCGAGGTATTTTATGCTCACTTTCTGATATTCCGGCACTATCCTGTGTGAAGGCAGGGCCTCTATTTTCCTGTCCACGCTTTCCAGCATCTCTTCAAAGTATTTCTGGCTTGGAGTAGGGATGTAGAGCTCTTTTAGGTTCTCCATCATTTTTTGGACTACGATGACCTCTTTTGCACAGTCGTCGCATTCTATGAGGTGCTTTTCAACGTCGCCAGGCAGTTCTTCTTCTAATATCTTGTCTGCTATATATAGTCTTGCTTTTTCACAAGGCGTTTGTACCCCTTCCTCAAAAAGTCGCTGTTCTATCCTTCCTGGAAGTGCTTCAAAGTATGAGCTTTCAGGTGCAGCGGCCCTTATTTTGCCGGTGTTCTCTACCAGCTTCTTTGTAAGTTCAAAATTCTTAGTGCAAGTTTCGCAGTGTTCCATGTGCTTATGTATCTCAGCGGCCTTTTCCTTATCGATGGTATTCTCTATCAGGTCGACCAGGCTTTCCTGGACCTCTGAACATTCAATTGCCGGGCTTATCTTGTTCATGATCTTGTCCTGCAAGTTGTCAAAGTAGGCGTGATCAGCCTCTTTAGGCATCCTTTCCAAAGTCTTTACGCCTTTTATGATCGTTCTTAAATTAAAATGGCCCTTTTTAGACATTTTAAACACCCCCGGATTTTATACAGCGTCTAAAAGCTTTGCATGCTTTCTGAGGTTGTTTATGGCGTGCCTGAAGTTGGCTTTTGCCGTGTTGTATGGACACTCCATTATCTCTGCGATCTCGTCGAAAGAAAGATCATCAAAGATCCTCAAGGTAAGTGCAAGCTTCTGCTTCTCTGGGAGCTTTTCAATTTCATTTGCAAGGATAGTTTGCAGCTGCTGTTCTTCCATTGCCTCAACGGCCCTTGGTGCAACCTGGAACACGGTCTGTTCAAAATCAACGGTACGCCTTAGCGACGAAGATTTTAAAGAGTTCTTTGCCGTGTTGATGGCAATGCTGTAAAGCCAGCTTTTAAAGCTGGACTTAGCCTCGAAACTTGTGATGTTCCTGTAGGCTTTGACAAAGGCGTCCTGGACTACATCATCGGTCGCGAAATGGTCCTTCAGCATGCTAAAGATCAGTGCATAGACGCCCCTTTGATGTGTTCTTACGAGGATGTTGAACGCCGTTTTGTTGCCAGCCTTTACCTGCTTTACCAATTCTAGATCAATGAGTTTCGGGTCCCTTTGTACAGCAGACATCATAAACTCTCCTTTGCTCCCATAGATTAGACACCTCACCCGGATAGTTCGGTTAGTGGAGCTTTTATTTTTCTTGACTTTGTCTATATTTATATAAGAATTTAAGCTACTTGTCAAAGATTAACTTATATATTTTGCCTTGATATTTTAAGAGGGTTTACATGCACGGAATAATTTTTGGGCCTATAAATTCAAGACGTTTGGGGCGTTCTTTGGGGGTTAACCTTAATCCACATAAAACTTGTAATTTGGACTGTGTTTATTGTGAGTGTGGAAAGACCACCGTACTCACAAATGAGAGACAGAATTTTTATGAACCTAGCCTGGTGCTGGAAGAGCTTGATAAGGCTATGCGGACAGTAGGCCATATTGATTACATAACCTTTTCCGGCAATGGCGAACCGTCGCTGTACAAGGATATAAAAGAGATAGTGAGGGAGATAAAGAAGCGCTATCCTGATAAAAGGCTTGCAGTGATAACCAATGCCACACTGTTCAGTGATAAAGAGGTCTATGAGGCTTTTTTAGAGGCTGATCTTATACTACCTTCTGTTGATAGCGTAAGGAAAGACAGCTTTATAAGGATCAACAGGCCTCATCCAAGCCTTAAACTTAACGAGATGCTTGAGTCGCTGTTAAGGTTCAGGAAGGACTTTAAGGGCAAGTTCTGGGTGGAGGTTTTTATCTGCCCTGGTATAAACGACACCAAAGAGGAACTTGATGCCATAGCGTCCTATTTTAAGGAACTTAAACCTGAAAGGGTGCAAGTGAACACACTCGACAGGACTCCTGCTGAACCTTGGGTGAAGGTGCCAGATCAGGCATCTATAGATAGAGTTATGAAAGCGTTCAGCGGGTTTAAAGTTGATCTTGTCTTAAGGAAAGAATAAAAATATCTTTAACTGCCGTTACAGACGTATTGTGTGTATTGAACTTCTGCAGGATCTAAAACTAGGTTTATATTAATATCGAGTCCGCTCTGTATTTTAACTCCGCCAAATTTGCATGATGCGCCTGCAGGTTCTGGGCTTAGGCTAACCAGGCTGTTAAATCCGCTAGTCCCTTGAGGCCCGGCAACACCTGGGTCACCTTGAGGCCCTGCTGGTCCAGCGTCTCCTTGTTTACCCTGAGGCCCGGCAGGTCCCTGTATACCTTGAGCTCCTGTAAGTCCTGTCTTTCCCTGTATACCCTGTATGCCTTGTGGTCCTTGAGGTCCGGCAGGTCCAGCAACTCCAGCTGGTCCCTGAGGTCCGGCAGCTCCCACTGCTCCCTGCGGTCCAGCTGGTCCTTGAGGTCCAGGGACTCCGCTTGCAGCGAGGGCTTTTAATTGAGCATCAAAAGTCGCAACAGTAGCTTCTGCTGCCTCGACTCTTTTTATAAGGTCACCGATATTTGCAAATGTCTCCATTGCGCAGACGCTGTCCATGATGGACTGAGCGGCAGAGTCGTTCATGATGCTTCCTATTGTAGATCCGCTCTTGAACTGGATATTGGATATCTGGTCCAGCTTTGCTGCTAGTTCTTTAAGGTCCAGGCTCATAGCCTCGTAGCTGTCCTTGTTGTAAAGGAATTTAGATATAGCGGCCGAGCCTCTATTATATATTGAGCATGCGTTAGCTCCTTCTGTACATGCAGCGCCGGTGCAATCAACTACTGGATCTGTCAAAGGAACATAAGCGGCCGAGTCTGATATTATGTCGTCAGCGACTTGCATCTGTGTCTGAATGTCTTGCAATGCTGTTTCCAGCGAGTCGGATGTTACGTTCTCTGTTGTTGATCCGCTTCTGTCTTTTACTGCGCAGGAAGAGGCTAATATTATGAGGCAGGTAAAGATGAGAGCCCTGTTATTGAACTTCATGATACCTCCTTAGCTTCATATAGTATTAATAAACAAATTACCTAACTTAATACATTATAGCAAGTCTAACTCGTTATGTCAATAAAAAACTTAAGACCTATTAGCCCCTTTACCCCAAAGGGGCTTAAATACAAGGGACAGCTGGCCTTTTTTGTTTAATTAGTATATTCATTTTCTAGCAATAATAAGGGGTAATAGCGGGATGAAACCAAACAGCAAAAAACACACAAAGTACATTTTTGTTACAGGAGGGGTCGTTTCCTCTTTAGGGAAAGGTCTTGCCGCATCTTCCATAGCCAGCCTTCTTGAGGCAAGGGGCTTGAAGATAAACATCATGAAGTTCGATCCTTATATAAATGTTGATCCTGGTACCATGAGCCCATTCCAGCATGGAGAGGTCTTTGTGACCGATGATGGTGCCGAGACCGATCTTGATCTTGGGCACTATGAAAGGTTCACTCACGTAAATCTTCTAAAGAGCAACAATTACACTACAGGCCAGATATATTATTCCGTTATCAGCAAAGAAAGAAAGGGCGAGTATCTTGGTAAAACCGTCCAGGTCATTCCCCACATAACCAATGAAATAAAAGAGAAGATGGTCGAGAACGGCAAGGATGTGGATGTGCTTTTGGTGGAGATAGGAGGAACGGTCGGTGACATAGAGTCGCTTCCTTTCCTAGAGGCCATAAGACAGATGCGTTACGATGTAGGGGCTGAGAACGTCTGTTACATACATCTGACCCTGGTGCCGTTCATAAAGGCCGCTAACGAGATAAAGACAAAACCAACTCAACACAGCGTCAAGGAAATGAGGAGCATAGGTATACAGCCTGACATATTGCTCTGCAGGAGCGAGATGGACTTTGGCGATGATGTTAAGAGCAAGATAGGGCTGTTCTGCAACCTTCCAAAAGAGAACGTCTTTGTAGCTAGGGACGTAGATACGATATATGCAGTGCCGATGTACTTCCATAAGGAAGGCGTGGTCGACAAGATCATGGAGATACTGAACATCTGGTCTGCGGCTCCTAATATGACACCTTGGGAAGACATAACTAAGAGGATATGGGAGCCTGCCTCCGTGGTAAATATTGCCGTGGTGGGAAAGTACGTTGATCTTGTTGAATCTTACAAGTCACTTTCAGAGGCGCTTTGTCACGGCGGGATAAAGAATAACGCCAAGGTAAAGATAATCTATGTTGATTCTGAGAAACTTGAGAAAGAGGACCCGGACAAGTACTTAAAAGACGCTGACGGGATACTTGTACCAGGAGGCTTTGGGAACAGAGGCGTAGAAGGAAAAATAAACGCAATTAAATATGCAAGAGAGAACAAGGTCCCGTTCTTTGGGATATGCCTTGGCATGCAGCTTGCCGTAGTTGAGTTCGCGCGTAATGTTGCAGGCGTAAAGAACGCTAACAGCGAGGAATTCTCTACTCCCAAGGAATGCTGCGCAGTTATCTCTATGATGCAGGAACAAAAGAACATAGCTAACCTTGGCGGCACGATGAGGCTCGGTGCATATCCATGTTCACTTACAAAAGGAACTAAAGCTTTTGAGGCATATGGGCAGGCTGATATATCAGAGCGTCACCGTCATAGGTATGAGTTCAACAACGAGTATATGGATAAGCTGGTCTCCAAGGGGCTCGTCATATCCGGAAAGTATCCAAAGGCAAACCTTGTGGAGATGATAGAGATAGGGGCCCATCCGTGGTTCGTCGGCTGTCAATTCCATCCTGAGTTCAAATCAAAGCCGTTCGAAGCGCATCCTTTGTTCAGCTCCTTTATCTCACACTCGATGAAGCACAGGCAGGGGAAAAAATAATGAAAGACCTTTACTCTCAGATACAGAACGAGAAACTTTTCTTCATAGCAGGTCCTTGCGTCCTTGATACTGAAGCCAACGCCGTTGAGATAGCAGAAAAACTGTGTGAGCTCAGGGATAAGCATAAAGCACTTTTTATATATAAGGCCTCTTTCGATAAGGCGAACAGGCAGTCGATCGGTTCATACAGAGGTCTTGGGCTTGAAAAGTCCACACAGATACTCACAAAGATCAAAGAAAAGTATTCACTGCCTATACTTACCGACATACATGAGACTGAGCAAGCCGAGCGTGTCGGCTTTGCAGATATAATACAGATACCCGCTTTCTTGTGCAGGCAGACAGACATACTGGTCGCTGCAGGAAAGACAGGGAAAATAGTTAATATTAAAAAAGGCCAGTTCATGTCAGCTGAGCAGATGAAAAGTTCTGCAGAGAAAGTTTTCTCAACAGGCAATAAAAAAGTATTCCTTACAGAGAGAGGTAACTTTTTTGGTTATGGTGATCTCGTCGTAGATTTTAGGAACATATATAAGATGAAAGAACTGGGCCTGCCTGTCGTCTTTGATGCCACCCACAGTGTGCAAAAGCCGGGGGGCAAAGGGACTTCGTCGGGCGGGGCAAGGGAATTCATAGAGCCTTATGCTTATGCGAGCCTTGAGTTCGGCGCTAAAGGCCTTTTCATGGAAGTTCATCCTGATCCTTCAAAGGCTTTGTGTGACGGAGAGAATTCTTTGGACCTTACCACCCTTTCCAGAGTGGTAGAGAATGCATTGAAAAAAATGAGAGGTGTTTAATATTTATGTACAGCATGGACGTTATAGAACAGGCCAAGAAGGTCCTGGAGATAGAAGCAGACGCGATAAACAAGTTAAAGGACTATATAGGCGAGGATTTTGAGAAGGTCGTTGAGCTTATAGCCGGTTCCAAGGGGAGGGTATTCCTTAGCGGGGTAGGCAAGTCCGGTCTTGTCGCAAGAAAAATAGCCGCAACACTTTCTAGCACGGGAACACCTGCGTTGTTCGTTCATCCGACAGAGTGCTTTCATGGTGATGCAGGTATAATATCCAAAGAGGATGTTGGACTTTTACTCTCTAATTCAGGAGAGACCGACGAACTTGTGGAGATAGTACCTTTTCTGAGAAGAATAGGTGTTAAGCTTGTTGCAATAACAGGCAAGAAAGACAGCACACTTACCAAAAGGAGCGACCATGTTCTTCTTGTCCCTGTGGATAGAGAAGCATGCCCAATGGGCATAGTCCCTACAGCGTCAACAACAGCAATGATGGCTCTTGGCGATGCTTTGGCGGTAACTCTCTTGATAAGGAAAGGCTTTAACGCCGACGATTTTGCAAAGCTTCATCCTGGAGGAACACTTGGAAGAAGGCTGCTGATCAGGGTAAGGGATATAATGCATCCTATGCCTAATGTCCCTTTGGTTGATGAAGATGCAGATATGAGAAAGACCATATTGGAAATGAGCTCAAGGAGCCTCGGCATAACAGGTGTTGTTGATAAGGAAGGGTGTTTGATAGGATCTGTCACCGACGGAGACTTGAGACGCCATATGGAAAGGTCCAAGAGCTTCCTTGAAGATAATGTAAAGACCGCTATGGGAAAGACCCCAAAGATCATCGATCTTGAAGAACTTGCAGTTGACGCACTTAACATGATGGAGACACACAAGATAACACATATATTCGTCGTAAAGATGGATGAGTTTAAAAAGACCGGCAAGATAAAAGTTGTTGGGCTCCTCCACATACACAACATACTTGGTGCAAAGATCATTTAATGAGAAGCAGGACTCTAATTACAGCTGTCATTTTCGTTCTGGTAGGTTCAGGGATATATTACGCCTATATAAAAATAAGAAGGGCGCTCACTTATGCTGATTCATCAGTGACTATCGCGCCGTCAGATGAAAAGGCCAACATGGAAATATCAGGCTTTAGGCTTGAAGAGACCGATGGGCCGGACAGCGTATGGACCTTGAAGGCAAAAAAAGCCGAGATGTTCAAGAACTCAAAAAGGATAATCTTCACAGATGTGGAGACTCAGGTTAACGGCGACCTTAGGGCCAAGAATACATACAATATAACGTCGGACCAGGGTGCCTATTTCATGGATGAGGACAAAATAATACTGGAAAAGAACGTCACAATAAATACCTCACAGGGTTATAAGATATTCACGGACAGGCTTGACTACTCGGTAAAGACAAAGCAGATAAGGTCCATAGACCCGGTTAATATATTTGGTAAAACACCTGGGGGACAGCTCTTGTCAATAGAGGGTGTAGGAATAGACGGGAGCCTGGGCAGCGGAGATTTTAAGATAACAAAGAAGATAACAACTAAGTTCGGGCCCAACCTTGAGATATCAAGTAAAGAGGCTGAGTTTAATACCAATAGGTCATCTGTTGTTTTCAGGCACGACATTGAGGCTAAAAAGGACGGTCTTGATATAAAAGGGGAAATGCTGAAGCTGGGCTACACTCCTAAAGGGGACCTGCAGGATATTGAGGTCACCGGCGGTGTCAAGATAAGGGCGGGGCAAGAAAAATATGCCTTGTGTGAAAAGGCCTTGATAAGGGGCTCTTCAAGTGAAGTGATCTTGACAGGAAAGCCAGAATTCCACGCTGACGGAGATATAATAGTCGGCCAAAAAATAGTTTTCTTTACAGACAGTGATGAGGTATATGTCGAGAAAGTAAAGGCAGAAGTAAGCGAGAAAACCGTGAGGAAGAAAAAATGAGCAATATCTTAAGGGCAGAGGGTCTTGTAAAACGTTTCGGCAAAAGGACCGTTGTTAACTCTGTCAGCTTTAAAATAAATTCAGGCGAGATCATAGGTCTTTTGGGCCCGAACGGAGCAGGCAAGACCACCAGCTTCTATATGATCATAGGCTTGATAAAGAACGATGGCGGGAAGATATTATTAGACGACCTGGATATATCAAAGATGCCTATGTACAAAAGAGCAAGGGTGGGCATAAGCTACCTGCCTCAGGAACCTAGCGTGTTCAGGAAACTTACAGTAGAAGAGAACCTTCTTGTTGTCCTTGAGAATATGCCCATGAACCATAGGGCAAGAAAAGAGAAAGCCCTGTCTTTGATGGAACAGCTTGGGATAGCACATCTGAGCGAAGCAAAAGCCTTTACCCTTTCTGGCGGGGAAAGGCGAAGAGTAGAGATAGCAAGGGCTTTGGCCACCAGCCCAAAATTCATACTTCTGGATGAGCCTTTCAGCGGAATAGACCCATTGGCAGTTGTAGATATACAGGGTATAATCAAAGAGCTAAAGCGTTTGGGTATAGGCATAATAATCACTGACCACAATGTTAGGGAAACGCTTGGCATCTGTGACAGAGGATATATTTTGAGTGAAGGTGTTATAAGGGTAGAGGGTAAGCCTAAGGAAATAGTCAACAACGACGTAGCTAAGAAGGCTTATTTGGGAGAAGGTTTCAAGCTCTAAACAAAGTGAGGGGAGATGGGGGATCTAAAACTTAATGTAAGGCTCTCGCAGCAGCTGGTGATGACACCTCAGCTCCAGCAGGCCATACGTCTGCTTCAGCTGTCCCGCATGGAACTTCAAGAGACCATCAATAAGGAACTTTTAGAGAATCCTGTGCTTGAAGAGACGGTAGAGTCGTCTGACCCCAATATCGTAAAAGAGGCAAAGGATAACAATGCATCTGCAGAGGGCGGCGGTGACGCTTATCTTGAATCTTTTGATTCAACATCATCAACACCTCCTTCCATAAGGACCCACAGGCCTTCACACGACGAGCAAATATTCAGTATAGAGAACATCGCAACAAGGGCAGAGAACCTTTATGACCATCTTGTATGGCAGTTGAAGATGACCGGCTTTAGCAAGAAGGAAGAGGAATTCGGTGAAAAAATAATACAGAACATAAATGACGACGGATATATACAGGCAGATTTTGACGAGCTCGTAAAAGGCTCAGGTCTTAGCTATGAAGAGGCTGAAGAGGTTCTTTTAAAGATACAGGAGTTTGATCCTGTAGGCGTTGGGGCAAGGAACCTTAAAGAGTGCCTGCTTCAGCAAGTAAGGCAGTTAAACTTAAAGGATGGGAAGTTGATATCTCTGATAAAGACCTGTCTTCCAGAACTCGAGAAAAGGAACTACGGCGCTATAGCTAGAAAACTTAAAATAACCCAGGAACGCGCTATAGAACTTGCGAAGATAGTGTTGTCACTGGACCCAAAACCAGGCAGGGCTTTTACTCAGAGTGAAGCACAATACATAATGCCGGACATATATGTGTTCAAGATCGGTAATGAATATGTGATCAGCCTCAATGAGGACGGCATCCCAAGACTTAGGATAAGTTCCTACTACAAGAACATGATAACGGACAAGAAGCACCACGTTGAAAAGAAGGACAAGGAATATATTCAGGAAAGGCTTCGTTCTGCGGTCGCTCTGATAAGGAGCATACAGAACAGACAAAAGACCATATACAAGGTCACAGAGGCTATAGTTAAGAAGCAAAGGGACTTTCTTGAACATGGTGTTTCAAAGTTAAGGCCGATGATACTAAGGGAAATAGCGGAAGAAGTAGGGATGCATGAGTCCACCATCAGCAGGGTAACTACGAACAAGTTCGTGCATACGCCCCAGGGACTTTTTGAGTTAAAATTCTTCTTTAATAATCCTGTTTCATCAGTAGCAGGTTCTGATGATGTCGCGTCAGAGTCAGTAAGACAGAAAATAAAAGAGATAGTTTCCAGCGAGAAGCCTCAGAGCCCATACAGCGACCAGGATATTGCAGATGAATTAGAAAAACATAATATAGATGTGGCAAGAAGAACAGTTGCAAAATATAGGGAGATGATGGGGATACTCCCATCCAGTAGAAGAAAAAAACACGTAGTCTGATGGAGGGAAAATGCAAGTTAAAGTTACTTTCAGGAACACAGATCCTAATGATGATGTAAAGAACAGAGCGGAAGAAAAGGCAGACAAGATAAAAAAACTTATGCAGTCGCCGATACAGGTAAGCTTTGTCTTCTCAAAGGATAAATTGAACCACTTTTCTGAACTTACAGTTACTGGGGACGGTGCTCATTTGTCATCATCAGTTAAATCAACTGATTATTTCTCTGCAATAGATGAGAGTATAGACAAAATGATGACCCAGCTAAGAAAGCACAAGGACAAAATGAAGATAAAGAAAGGCGGGAAAAAAGTCACAGAAGTATGAAGTCTTCCGATAGGATACTCATAGTAAGTGGTTATTCCGGTGCCGGTAAGACCTATGCGCTTAAATATCTTGAGTCGCTGGGTTACTACTGCGTAGACAATCTGCCGGTGAAGCTTATAGAACCTTTCCTGGAGCTTTACTCAAAAGAGAAGATAAAAAAGACAGCCGAGCACATTGCGATAGGAGTTGACGTAAGGAGCACTATCAATTTTGATGATTGCAAGGACGTCATAGCTCGTCTTAAAAAACAGGGTTATACGGTTAAGCTGCTTTTCATGAAATCAGAAAAGCAGGTCATCTTTCAGCGCTATCAAGAGACCAGGAATGCACACCCCCTTACAGCATTAAAGAGGATGTTCGCGTCGGGAAAAAAGGAACTTAGTCTTGAGGACGCAATAGGCCTTGAGATATCTTTGCTTGAACCGTTAAGACGAATAGCTGATGTGGTAATAGATACATCCAATACTAATGTGCATGAGCTAAGACAACAGATATTCTCTTTGTTCACCATAGAATCGTCATCGCTGTCACACAAACTTATGATCAAGGTCGTGTCATTTGGCTTCTCAAAGGGGATACCTACGGACATAGACCTCATGTTCGACGTAAGGTTCCTTCCCAATCCTCATTTTGATCCTAAACTGAGGCCTTTAACAGGCAGGGATAAAGAGGTAAAGGATTTCCTCGAATCAAAAAAAGAGACTACACTTTTTTGGAAGAAGCTCTCAGACCTTTTGGACTATCTAGTGCCTGAATATACCAAAGAGGGCAAGTCATACCTGAGCATAGGGATAGGATGTACCGGCGGCAGGCACAGAAGTGTCATGCTTGCAGAAAAGATAAAAGATTACTTTCAAGACAAGGGTTATAGAAGCATAGTAGATCACAGAGATATATTCATGCCTCACTCCTGATATCCTGGAGGACATTTATGAGATTTAACAAAGCAAGTCTTTACTGTTTCTCTGGTACGGGCAATACACTTATTGTTTCTAAAGCTTTGAAGCAGGAACTCGAATCTAACGGCGTTGATGTTAAGTTGTTCGCAATGGAAAAAGAGGACCCAAAGAACATGGACCTTAGTGGTGCCATAGGACTTTCTTTCCCTATAGCAGTGTTCACTTCGTATCCGCTGGTCATGGATTTTATAAAGAAGATGCCCAGGGCCGAGGGGACGCCGGTGTTCATGTACTCTACGATGGGTGGTATGTCGGGCGGCATAAGGAGCTATGTAAAAGCGCTCCTCTTAAAGAAAGGCTACAGACCTATAGGAGCTAAACTGATAGTGATGCCTGACAATTTTACACCGACAGCTGAAAAGGATAAGGCTAACCCAGAAATAGTCGACAGAGGGACCCAGAGTATAAAGCTTTTTGCAAAACAGCTTCTAAACGGCAAGTCAAGCTGGGGCTATTTTCCTTTGCTGCCAAATCTTGTATATGCATTGTCACAGCATTTGTTCACGATCTCTAGTTTCAGGAAAGCCATAAAGATAAATAAGGATAAATGCATAAAGTGCGGGCTTTGTTCCAAGCTTTGTCCCATCGGCAATATAGTGATGAGGGAATATCCTGCGTTCCTTGATAGATGTGAAGTATGCATGCGCTGTGTTTCATACTGCCCAAAAGGAGCCCTTTATAGAAGACACGACGGTGAACATGTCTATAGGGGCGTTGATGTTAAGGAATTCCTGGCAGAAAATAACAAGTAAGAGAGTAGGTAATAGTGTTCTTAAAATATATCTTATACATATCAGCGATATTGATCTTGACCATCGGTCTAGGTCTTTCCTTAAGAGTTGAACGTGCAAGCCTTAACAGCATGGATGTATCGAGTGATCCTATAAAGGGGCTCAAGAACTACTATGCAGGGATGGTATGGGAGAACTTTGAGAAAAAGACCAGCCTTGAGGACAGATTTGCAGTCGTAGTCAGGACCTTGGAATATGATCCGGAACTTAAACCTGCATATCTTGCGATATGTAATTACTACAGTGATTATTTAAGGGCAAAGATAAGCGTAAGGGATTTTATCAGGCTCTTAAAGGACGCTGTTGATCGTTTCGGCCCTTCTGAATTCCTTGAGTGTTATACTGGCAGCATGGTTTTGTTAGGCAGGTACAGTGATGCCGTTTCGTTCCTTGAAAAAGAAATGGACCAGGCCACAGAAGCCCAAAAGCTTGCATATGATGAAAGGATAAAAAGCCTTAAGAACGAGAAGAACATGCTTGAGCTCACAAAGGCAATGGAATCATATTTTCAAAAACATAAGAACTACCCGGGCGATATACTTGTTCTTGTGTCAGAAGGCTATATAAGCGTAATTCCGGAAGACCCTTACGGCGGACAATACTTTATCGGCGAGCAAGGACAGATAATGTCCACTAGCTCCAGGAGGTCTTGATCCCTTGGCAGAGCTTTTGTTGACCAGCGGACTTACTGTAGAAGGGAAATATAAATTCCCTGATATAAACGCATATGCAGGTGATGTGCTTTGGGTAGAAACAGAGAATGCGCTGTACTCAGAAGTATTCATCAGCACTTTATTCGGACTATTGAAACCGAGCAAGGGAGACTTGAAGTTCTTTGCATCAGATGTCTCTTACTGCAACGTGGCAGACTGGGCGCCCCAAGTAAAAGATGCCGTATCTTTATGCAGGCTTTATGCCTATTCACGCGGAACACAGATGTCATCGTCTGTAAATGAATTGAAGAGGATATTGTCCGCAGCTAACGCTGAGCATATCTTGAACATGGACCTGAAGGACATGGTAAAAAGCACAAGGTCCATGCTTTCTTGGGCCATATCTTTATCTGTGCCAGCTCTTAACATAATCCTGAACGATCCTTATTATGGCCTAGACAAAGAGGCTTCTGTTTGTCTTTCCAGGGAACTCGATAATTGTGCAAAGGACGGTTCTTTGATGATAATTACGTCTCAGGACAAGCCAGCCGTATTCAATAGACAGGCGGTATTCAGATGAGCGCTCTATATATATTCATCAACGGTTCTTTGAGCAAGAGGCTCTTTTGGGCAGGTCCAGTGATAATATTCTTGCTCGTTTTGTTGACCAGAACAGTGAACGTAGCCATAGTGAATGCTCTTTGTGCGTTTGCGGCATACGTCTTTGGGTTTGTTCTGATGTTCTTTGGCATAAAGGACATTTTTCCGTCGGAGGACGAACTTAGAAGAGAGGTATTGTTCTACAGGGGTTTTGGGATGAACTTTTTCTCACAGTTCCTTTTTAGGGCCTTGATGGTATTGTTCTGGACCTTTATTATCTATTTTATGACAGGAGCTGTGTTGTGGAGTTTTTTCATAAACATGTTCTTTCTTATGTATACTGTGGCCTTTTCCCTTTTAATGTTCTCTGCTCTGCAGAGCATACTTAACAACAAGTTCATATACTATATACCTGTTTTTCTTTATGCAGGATCGTTGTTCTATCCTTTGTATTTGGTACCTAACACAGCATATGTTATGAACTCAGGACTAGAGGACCTTTTGATATATTCAGGGCTCTATCTGCTTCTATACTTTTTACTTTCTTATAAGCTGTATTTCTATTCGTGGAGGCGTCAATGTACCTTATAGACATCTTGGTATTTATAATGGGCCTTTGCTGGGGGAGTTTTTTAGGTCTTATCGCCTACAGAGTGCCTAAAGGCATATCCATAGTAAGACCTTTCAGTTTTTGTGATTCGTGCAAGACCCCTTTATCTATATTGGCAAGAGTACCGATAGTTGGGTATCTTATTTATAGGGGAAAGTGTCCAAAATGTTCAGCGAAAGTGTCTTTAAGATATCCGATAATGGAACTTGTTACAGGCCTTTTGTTCTTGATAACATTTGAAAGGCTGTTGGATGGTACCGCAGAACAATACATTCCTATGGCGATACGCTCGCTCATACTCATAACGGCCATAATACCGTCGATCTTCATAGACATAGATGAAAGGATAATACCGGATAGATTAAGTATTGGTCTTATAGTGACAGGATTTTTAACCTCTTTGGGTGAGTCCTTTTTCTGTGATGCTCCTTTCTTGTCTTGGACTCGTTCTTTGATCGGTATCTTGGTCGGAGGAGGCATACTCTTTGTTGTTGCAGAGGCCTATCGTCTTATTACAAAACGTGACGGGATGGGCGGGGGTGACATAAAACTTCTTGCCGGCATAGGGGCTGTACTTGGATGGTATCCGGCACTCTTTGTGATATTGATCAGTTCTGTGATAGGTTCTATCTACGGAGTGTTCATGATGATCTTCATGAAGAAGAGCAGACTTGCAGAACTGCCGTTTGGTCCTTTTATAGGGATAGCGGCGTTGTTCTATCACTTCATATCAGGAGGTGGGTTCTTAAAATGAAGTGGGCCGTACTTGCAGGGCTTTGTTTTTTAATAGCGATAGTCTTTACCGTTCCTATTTTCTATGAGGCTAGTTCAAAGGGAAGGGTCCTCAAGGTATCAAGGTTAATAGTTAACGACATGATGCTGGCAAAGCGTCTTTCACTTAAGAAAGGAGAGACCTGCGGTCTAAAGTTCGACGTGGACAAGAATTCTTATGCTTTAAGCTGTGGAGAAAATGGGACCATGAAAACGATGGAGATAAAAAGCATCTCCCGCGACGTGGTCATCTCAAATCTTTTTAAAGATTCAGGCTCGGTATTTGACTCAAACGTCCTTGCCTTTGGCCCAGACGGAAAACTCTCTGCAAGTGATGCTTCAAAGAACTCAATATACCTTATCAACATCCATGACGAGAAGAACTCAACAAAAGAAGATGTGATAAGGATCTTTGTAGATATAAGCGGAAGGATAGAAATACTTAAAGTAGACAGAGTGTTCCCTAACGGCGACCTTGAGTTTGAACCTTTATGATACAGGCTTGAACCAGATATCGTCTTTATATATCGCGTAGACCTCGTCTATGTAGTCCAGGGTAAGTCCAAGATTGGTCTTGAATATCTCGAACTCTTCCGGCCCGAGCCCAAGTTCTTTCCTTAATTTAGACTCATCCATTTTTCTTAGATCTTTTAACTTTTGTATGAATG
>JAKLHL010000040.1 GCA_022710165.1 Bdellovibrionales bacterium
TACTGCAGAACAGCCTTTTTCTTTTATGGCCTGATAGAAAGAAGAGAAGAGGGCGTAATCAAAGTTGTCCCCTCCAAGGTTCCTGTCACCGTCAGAAGCTACTACTTCAACGATATCCCCGTTTATCTCTATTATTGATGTGTCAAAGGTACCGCCGCCCAGGTCATAGACCATTACATGCTGGGCTTTTTGCTTTTTATTGTGTGTCCCATAGCATAAAGCTGCGGCCGTAGGCTCGTTTATTATCCTCATGACCTCGAACCCTGCAAGCTCTCCAGCTTTTATGGTATCTTTTCTTGCCCTGTCGTTGAAATATGCAGGGACGGTTATTACGGCTTTCTCTATGTTCGTCTTGAACTGATCTTCTGCAAGACGCTTTATCTCTGCCAATATGTAAGAGGATATCTCTACGGGAGTGAATATCTCTGTGGTCTCCGTCTTGGGATTAAGGAGTGTTATCTCGTGTTTGGTGCCCATGTGGTTCTTTACAGACCTTATGGCAGATTCAGGGGCGTTTATGTATCTGTCTTTAGCCTTTTGTCCTACTAAAAGTTCTCCTGTTTCACTGTATGCTACGACTGATGGAAGAAGGTACTCATTACCGTTGCTGTTGGCCTTTACGAATACTGGTTTTCCATCCTTTATAATCCCTGCGGCGCTGTTTGTAGTTCCTAGATCAATTCCCAGTATCATTTGTTGTATCCTCCAACTGTTTAAGGAGCAAAGCTCTTTTGTATTCTATTTTCTTTTTTTCTATCCCGAGCTGTATCTCAAGTTTGTTCAAGATGCTCTCTTTGCTCGAGCTTGTGTTGCTCATCTTTAGAGGAGCTATGGAGAGTATATCGTAAGGGGACTTGGCGTTCTTTAGTGTGCTGTATGCGCTCCTTATTTCCTCGAACTTTTCCGGGCTCTTTTCTGGGGTATACCTTTTTATAAGCTCAAGGTAGGCCGCCTTTAAAGTATCGTTGGTGTACTTTCCAGGTTCGACATTGAATATCTTGAATGGGTCTTTTCTTTTTGTCATATAACGACCTCGCCCAGAACTGAAAGTTTTATCCTTTTGTCTGATAATGAGTTAAGAAAGGTCCTGCATTTTTCAACGGCCTGCCATCTGGACTCAAGTTCCATGTCAGCGTCAAGATCTTCCATTGACCTGTCTACCATGGTCTCCAAGATTATCTGCATTGATGAAAGTGTTTTTTGGTTCACTGGGACCGCAGGGAACTCCTTTTTAAAGTCCAAGTAAGGCTGTTCGTTCATATAGTCTATGAGCAGGTGTGTGATGCTGTTTATTAGATGAGGCCTTAACGGTAGTGATATCATTTTTGCCATGAACTTTTGTACGGCCTTTATCCCTATCCTTGAGTGGAATATCGGTTCAAGCGTCATATATAGGAGCTGATGGTTGTTGTTGAAGATCTCAAGGTTATCCACCAGTGTCTTGGCTAAATGATCAATAGTGTTCTCATCCTTTTGGAAGGTCGTCAGCATTGCTTCAAGGACCTTGAACTGTGGATGATGGGAGCTCTTGAATACCCCGCTGTACATATTGTATTGTCTTGGAGAGAACCTTTGTGTGCTTACGTGCCTTGCCAGCATCTCATAAAGGGTCTCCATCTCCAAACTGTCAGGCTGTATTATGTAAGAGAGCTGGTTCAGGTACTGGGCTATCTTTATGTGAGAGTTGTTCTTGAGCATCTTTTCTATTACTGATACGCCGCTGGCGACATCCTTTAGCTCGTCGAACAGCATCTTGTTTATCTTGTCCAGATAGGGCAGTGCTTTTTGTATTCCCTGCTCCTCGCAGAACTCAAATACTTTCTTCAGCTCTATGTATATGGATATGAGCTCATCCTTTGTGGCCTCTTCAGGCACAGAGGAGAAGATAGCCTTTGCCTTTGTAAATACTGTTTTTTCGTAAAGCTTTGTGGTGAAGATGTCCACCATCTCTTCGCTGTTCTCGTCTATATCCTTGAACTCCATCTCTATTTCTAGAGAGACCTGCCTTATTATGTCCTCGTCTATGAAACCCTCTTCGCCAAGCTTGCCTTCTACGCCGTTTACAAGGGCCTTTAGCTCAAGCTGAAGTATGAGTACGTCCCTGTTAGGTACTTCATCCTTTGTCTTTTCAAGCATGAATATCAACGAGTCTATGGTCTCTTCGTTCAGGGGATCACAAAGATGCTGGTTCCAGAACCTCTTCCAGTTCTTTGGCATCAGTTCCAGCACTTCTAAAGCTTTGTCTGTATTGCCGTCGTAGTAATACTTGTTGAACAGGAGTTCCAGCGCCTCATGTAGCTCTGGGTCCTCTTTGCATTCAAGGACAGGACTGTAGTTTTCGTCCTTTAGGAACCTGACCAGCTCAGCCTTGGGTGAACTGCCTGCTCCAGTAAGCATTTCTTCGTAGATGTCCTCTGGTATATTTACTTCTTTCTTCCAGTTATCGTCGAGGATCTTTGATATCTTTATGGTGCTTTCGTTCGCATGTCTGATCCTTTCAGGCAGTACGCTTTGCACATCTACAGCAAAAGGATCGTCGGAGAACCTTAGTATGAACCTTATCCATTTATGATAAACCGATATTATTTCTTCGTCGGTATCAGTGTAGTTCAGCGATATACGGAATATCTCGTTGATAGTGTCAAAATCAACTTTGTTAGGCAGTTTCTTTATCGTGTCCACATAATTTATGAAGTCCAGCAAAGCAGGATAAGCGTGCTTTGAGGTACTTGCGAGCAAATGTATGAGGTTGTTTATGGAATTATCAGCCATCCCCTTAATATAGAGTACTCAACTGCACTCAGTTTTACGGCGTAGTTAAGCTCTTTTTCCTTGTTTTTTTTACCGATACCCCATCGGCAATAGTGAAATTATACTTTAAGCTGGACCTGGTGCAAGAATTTTTTGATTAAATTTATAGTCTTAATATAGAGGATACCTAAGGACCCTGCACTCTATCCGTCCATTGAAAAGAGGGGACTTGAACTGGGGCTTTAGGGAGATCTTCTTTGCGCTCTCCAGGTTTCCGGTGAATATTACGGCGCTGAAACCTTTAAAGTTGTTCTTCAGATTTTCACCGTAAAGATAGTATATTTCATCAAGTTTATTGATGTCTCCTATCCTTTCCCCATACGGAGGGTTGCATATGACCAGGGCCTTGTTGCCAGGATCTTTGACCGGTGAACTTGTCTTAAGGGCATCACCCCGGGTTAGGGCTATCTTATCAGCCATTCCAGCCATTATTGTGTTCTCTTTTGCGGCCCTTACTGCTTTATCGTCTATATCCAGTCCGAACAGGCATGTCTCTGAACCTCTCATCGCTGTAAGTCCATCAACTGACCTTTTAAGGCAGTCTTGTACCTCTGAGTTAAAGGCAAGCATAAGGTCCTTGTTCTCTGCAAAGAAGTTAAGTTTTTGGAGGGCCCAAACCTTTTTTGACCTTAGGTGCATAAAGCATGGAGGTATATTGTACTTTATGAGCGCACCCTCTATTAAAAAGGTACCTGAGCCGCACATCGTGTCTACCAGGGTGCTGCTGTCTGCCCCCCATTCGCTTATCAAAAGTATCCCTGCCGCAAGGTTCTCTTTAAGGGGTGCAGCTACGGTGTTCACCCTGTATCCTCTTTCATGCAGAGGTCGTCCACAAAGGTCGACGTAAATCGAGATCAATATCGGGCCTCTTCCAGAGCTTTGGGCCCTTAGTATGAACAGCACGTCAGGATCACTTACGTTCACGTTCGGGCGTTCACCCTTTGCCTTCCTGAAATGGTCAACTATAGCATCCTTTAATAGCTGGCTCGTATAGATGCTGTTCTTGAAGACCTGGTTTGATATTACTGATTGGACCTTGAATGTAAGATGGGAGTTGAAGATGTTACTCCAGGACACCTTTACGGCGCTGTTATAGATGCCTTTTTCATCGACCACTTCGAACGAGCAGATCTTTTTTAAGACCCTGCTGGCAGTCCTTGAGTTCAAGACAGCCTTTATCGCAGGAGTATCACCCTTGAACTCCGCCCCGCCCCTTGAGATAGTTACTTTTTTGGCACCTACGGATTGGAGCTCTTTTGACAGGATGTTCTCCAGGCCCATGCTGCACGAAGCAAAGTAACTCTGCTCATATAATTGTATGTTCTTGTTCATTACAATGGACTTATAACTTGTTAAACAGCTATTCAACAAGCTAAATTTTTGTTATAACTTGTCAATCGTGAGATCTTTCATTAGGAAACAGATAATTTGGAGCTCAGTGTTCCTTTTCCTGGCGGTTGTGCTGGTAGGCTTTACTGCCTATGAGCTTAACAGGGTTAGGAGCACCTATATGGGCAAGCCTGCTTGCTATCGTCAACTGCTGGACCAAACATCCGTTATGGACGGCATGCTAAGGTCTTATGAATTCGAGATAAACAGGATGATCAGCTCACCAAGGTCTTACCTTCCAGCCGAAGTGGAGAATAACCCGCTTCGCTCCAGGATAGAAGAACAGCTTGGGGATATAAGCTCTGGACTTATAGCCTGTGAGGGCTCTTATGATGCTGTAGCGCCGATGCTTGACCTTATAAGGAATGACATAAGGGGTATAGATGTCTCCAGCTCAGGCCTGATAGAGGCTTTCTCATCTGCAGACCCGAGGAACCAGAACCCTATAAATATTGGTAATTTTACGTCGATAATACAGAGCTCTCAGGTGCAGGTTTTAAGGCATGTGTCGGAACTTAAGACGGTGCTTTCGCCAAGATCAGGTTCAGAAAAAGAAAGCTCTCCTTTTATTGGTGCAAGGATGTATCTTTGGACCTTGATAGTGCTTTGTATAGTTTTTTGTATTATCATACTAGCCAAATCCTATTCGGTGTCCCGCTACATACTCAAACTTAACAAAGCAGTTTTTGAGATGAGGGACAATGATTTCAGCTCTAAAGAGATAAGCACAGAGATGATCCCTTCCCAGGAAGCGGAGTTGTTCGAACTTTACGATGCTGTGTCTAGTACAGCCATAAGGGTAGATAGCGAGCTTAAAGAGGCCAAGGGCAGGATCTACGACCTTGAGGACGAGATATCAAGGCACAAACTTATATCTTCCTATACCACGGCAATAATAAACTCCCTTAACGACGGGGTTATGGTCACTAATGATATTCTCAAGGTGAGTTTTATCAATGCGGCCTTTGAGAAGTTCTGGAGGATAAAGAGGAATAGTATAATAGACCAGGACGCAAGGGAGCTTCCTTTTATCAGGCTTGTTAAGGGCTGGAAAGAGGGACTTAGCAAGGTCCTGTACTCAAGTTTGGGCAATACCAAGTCCATAAGTCTAGAGGCTGAGTATAAACTATCAGAAAAAGGCAGCTCAAAAAAGGTCAAGCTCCATATACTCCCTTTAAAGGATGCCGAGGGCAAAGAGATAATAGGAACTGTGACCATCACCAGACCGTCTTAATATCCCTTTTATTTATTTAAGCTTTATTGTATAGATTAGTTAATAATATCGGCAAAGGAGCATTGTAATTATGAGCGAGCTTTCGGGAAAATATAATCCGCAGGAGTTTGAGAAACAAATATACTCTGAATGGGAGAAGAACGGTTACTTCCACGGACAGGACAGTTCTGACAAACCGCCGTTCTCAATAGTGCTTCCTCCGCCTAACGTTACCGGCGCTTTGCACATGGGCCATGCGCTCACCCTTACCATACAGGATACTGTGCTTAGAAGGAAAAGGATGCAGGGTTTTAACACCGTATGGTTCCCCGGCACCGACCATGCAGGCATAGCCACGCAGATGGTAGTTGAAAGGGAACTTCTTAAAGAAGGAAAGTCCAGACACGATCTTGGAAGGGAAAAATTCATAGAGAAGGTCTGGGAAGTAAAGCATCGCCATCATGGTTTCATAACCAATCAAACAAGGGTAATGGGTGCCTCTCTTGACTGGGAAAGGGAAAGGTTCACCCTGGATGAACATTTTAGCGAGGCTGTTAATAAGGTATTCGTACAGCTTTATGAAAGAGGCTTGGTCTACAGGGGAGAAAAGCTCATATCCTGGTGCACAAGATGCAGCACTGCTATCAGCGACTTGGAAGTTGAGCAGAACCCTGAGAACGGCAAGTTATACTACATAAGGTATTACGTAAAAGGTGATAACAGCAAGTTCGTAACAGTTGCAACTACACGCCCAGAGACCTTGCTTGGTGATACAGCTGTGGCCGTGAACCCGAACGACAAGAGGTTCAAAAAACTTCATGGTGAGAAAGTGATCATACCTTTTGTTAACAGGGAAGTTCCGATCATATTGGATGAATACGTCGATATGGAGTTTGGTACCGGCTGTTTAAAGATAACACCTGGACATGATTTTAACGACTACGAGATAGGCCGTAAGCATGGGCTTATCACTGTAACGGTCATTGATAAGCACGGTAAGATGAACGAGAATGCGGTCGGCTTTACAGGCCTTACTGCAAAGCAGGCAAGAGAAAAGATAGTTGAGGAATTAAAGAACAACGGCACTCTTGAAAAGATAGAAGACTATGCGATGACGATATCAAAGTGCAGCAGGTGTGACACCGTAATAGAGCCTCTGCTAAGCAACCAGTGGTTCGTAAAGATGGACGGCATGGCAAAGAAAGCCATGTACGCCGTCAAGGATGGAAGGATAAAGTTCTATCCTCAAGGCTGGTGGGAAGAAACTTATTACCGCTGGCTTGAGAACATAAGGGACTGGTGCGTTTCTCGTCAGCTTTGGTGGGGACACAGGATACCTGTTTGGTATTGCAAGGACTGTTCTCATTTTGAAGTAATGGAACACAAGCCAAAGAAACCTTGTGCAAGATGCGGAAGCTCCAACTACTATCAAGAGAACGACGTCCTTGATACCTGGTTCAGTGCAGCGCTCTGGCCTTTTGTAGCACCGGGCTGGCCTAAGGATACAGCGACCTTAAAGACCTTCTATCCTAATTCTTTGATGGAGACAGGTTTTGACATAATCTTTTTCTGGGTAGCAAGGATGATAATGTTCGGGCTTGAGTTCATGGATGAAGTGCCTTTTAAAGAGGTCCTGTACCATGCCATGATCAGGGACGAGAAAGGCCAAAAGATGAGCAAGACCAAAGGCAACGTCATAGATCCTCTTGTGGTCACAGAAAAATATGGCGTTGATACTTTAAGGTTCACTCTTGCTTCAATGGCTGGAAGGGCTAGGGATATAAAACTATCAGAGAACTCCATCCAAGGTTACAGCTACTTCATGAACAAGATATGGCAGGCCTCAAAGTTCGTATATACCAACGCACAGGGACTTGATCCCGAGTTCAATATAAAGGATATCAAATATCCTTTGAATAAATGGATAGTGTCCAGGCTTAACAGTACGGCACTTGCAGTGAATAAAAAGTTCGAGGTCTATGAACTTAACGATGTCAGCGAGACCTTGTATAAATTCTTCTGGCATGAGTTCTGCGACTGGTACATAGAACTTTCAAAGCCTATGCTCAACGACGAAAAAGCAAGTGCAGAGACCAAATACGTTCTTTGCTATGTGCAGAGGGAGTTCCTTAAGCTCCTTCATCCTATAGCTCCTTTCGTTACAGAGAAATTGTATGAAGCTTCTCCTTTAAAGGACGGGAAAACGATAATGCTCGCCAAATATCCCGAGGGTGACGAAAAATTCGTAGCCAAAGAGGTAGAGGGATCTTTTGGTTTCATACAGGAACTTGTTTCAAGCATAAGGAACATAAAGACCATATACGGCATCAACGCCAAGAACGATGTTGTAGTCGTAAGCAAAAAACACTCTAAGCTCATCGACGAGCTTAAGGGGCCGATAACAAAACTTGCGACACTAAGGGATATAAGCACAGCTGATGACCTTAAGGGTATAGACCTTGCAGGGTCGCTAAAGTCCGTTATCCCTGATGCAGAGATCTATATGCCTGCAAAAGAGTTCATAGACTTTGACAAGGAATTTGCCCGCTTCAACAAAAAACTTGAAGAGGTCTCAAAGGACCTTAATATCGTCAATAACAAGCTCTCGAACAAGGGCTTTCTTGACAAGGCCAGCGCTGAGGTAATAGAAAAGGAAAAAAGGAAACTAGAAGAGTTCACCAAGCTTTCTACAGAACTAAAGAGCGCTATAACGATGCTGGAGACTTGCAGGAAATGAGAAGGATAATAGTTATCACCGGTAACGGAAAAGGAAAGACCACCTCTGCCATAGGATCTGCAGTTCGTGCACTTGGACGGGGTTTCAATGTAAAGTTCTACCAGTTCATAAAATCAAAGGACGTTGATTACGGCGAACATTTGTTCTTCAAGGGTTTTGAAAGGCTTGGGCTTGGGTGCAGAAAAGACTTTAAGTACTGCGACAAAGATAAAAAAGCTGCCGTTGATGGACTTAAAAAAGTGGCAAAAGAGCTTTCAAAGGCAAAAGGTGCGAACATACTTTGTGTACTTGACGAGGTCTCTTATCCGATCAATTGGAAATGGTTCAGCGTTAGTGATGTTGAAAAGATCATAAAGAAGCACAGCAAGGTAAATTTTATCCTCACAGGGCGTGATATGCCTAAAGGTCTTGTAAAACTTGCGGACACTGTTAGCGAAGTTAAAGAAGTTAAGCACGCTTATCAAAAAGGATGTAAGGCGCAAAAAGGGATAGAGTTCTAATCAGAACTTATAATAAGGCCCGCATAGGCAACTACCTCGTCGGTATCACCCGTTACCATTCCTGAATTCGTATAATCTATAAGTTCAACTTTTGGCTTTGAGCTTTTTAGCCTGCAGTATTCTGCTGCGGCCTCCATTGCAGTGCTGATGGTGTATACCCCGCAGATGCTGTAATCTTTTTGTTCTATCAAGGTCAGGAAACCTTTTGTGTCCATTTCCTTAACCCTGTCCAAAGCTTCCATGTCCTTTCTTTTGGCGGAATCAACACTTTCAAAATGGGTCATGTCGGAAGATGCCACAATGAGAGGCCTTTTCCTGGTGCTCTTTTCAGCCTCTAAGATCATCTTTGCAAGGGCCTTGCCAAGTTTTTGTATCAAAGGGTAGGGAAGACCAGAAACTGTTATTGGGACTATCTTTGCATTTGGGTTGATCATTTTTATGAACGGCAGCTGTACCTCTAGGGCATGTTCCTTAAGCTGGGCGCTGGTGTCCATTTCGGCCTCATGGACCTCTTGCTTTATCTTTTTTAACAGAGTCGTGTCAGACTCCATCCATCCAAAAGGTGTTTCCCATTTTTCTGAAGGGTCCAGGCTTATAGGATATCCAAGCCCGGTATGATTAGGGCTTAAGACTATGACGGTGTCTGGAATGTCCACAGAGGAGTAGACCATGCCGGCCGTTTTGCCTGAATAGACGTAGCCTGCATGCGGCGATACTACTGCGATGGCGTTATTATATTTTTTTACACCTTTTTTTATGAAAGACGACAAAAGCTCGTTAAGTGTTTCTTTGTCCCTCGGATAGAAACGACCCGCTACTGCACAGGACCTGTTGCTCATAACGCCTCCTTTCCGACAGTGAGGTCTTTCATGAAATTAAAGATGTCTATGGACCTTACGTATTCCTTTCCTATATCGTGGTTGGACGCAAAAGGTATTAGCATCTGTTCCGCGTTCAGTGCTCCGTGTGTCGCATGATGCTCCTTGAACTCGTACCTCCTTCTTAGGTCATACCCAGGTGTTGCACTTATCACCATATCGCCCGACCTTTCAGCGTCAAATATTTGAAGGAGCTGTACAAGACCGTCGGGGAAATAAGAGTCGAATGTTTCTTTAAGAGCCTCGTCCTTGTTCTGTACCAGTATGTTCCTGTCATACCTGAGAGGGTCTTTGCCTGTGAACTCATATTTTATCCCAGAAGAGTTGCTTATTATTCCTTTGCCTTCCCTGCTTAATACCTCTACGCCGTCCTTTGTCCTGCCTGCTATAAAGTCTATTCCTTTAAGCTCAAGAAGTGCTGATACGTATCCAAGCTCTTTACACTTGTCTATGTGGAGCTTAGTCCCCCAATCATCTTTTTTGTCAGGGTCCTTTATGTAAAGGTTTATCATTCCGTTCCCAGAGACCATACTCGCGCATACAGGGTCCTTTTTCCAAAGCACAGGATATTCAAGACAGCGAAGACCTTTTTTATTCAAGTGACCAGCTACATCTATATGAGTGTGGGTATCTGTAAGTCCGTGGTCACTGCTAAGTACGACGAGGGTTTTGTCATACAGGCCTTTCTTTTTTAGCTGGTCAAATAAAAGGCCGATCCCTCTGTCCACATTAAGGTATTCCCTTATGGTCTTTCCAGACGTTGTACCAAAATGGTGGGCGAACTCATCTATTCCGGGGTAAAGGCATACTATCAGGTCGTCACCTTCTTCTACGGCCTCTAGAAGATTCTTTGTAGCTACATCGTCTGCGTGGTCCCATCTTGATAAGAGGTATGAATAAGCGTAGTGCCAGAGCTTGTTCTTCTTGGTGCGGTCATTAGCACAGCCTCTGGTGAGCATGTTGAATATGTTAGAGTTCTTAGGGAAATATTCGAACAGTGTCTTTCTTCCTGCAGGGATATGCTCGTTGAACGACAGACTGTCCGGTCCAATGTAACTGCAGATTCCTGGGCTTTTATACTTTGATACCTTTATGTAGTTCTGTTTTGAGAGCCATCTTATTCCAGGTACGTTAGCTTCTCCTGGCATTAGACCCATGAACAGAGGTATATAGGCAGGACCTGTAGTGCTTGGGAAAACAGATACCGCCTTCTTAAGACAGCCCCTCTTTATTAAGTGCTCATCTATGTTTGGCAAAAGTCCTTTCTTTAGAAGACTGTGGAATATGCTGAAAGGTACACCATCAACTAAAAGGAATATCAGTTTTTCATAGCGGGCCGCATTGTTGCTCATACGCTTTTTGATATCATAAAACCGGCTTGCC
>JAKLHL010000041.1 GCA_022710165.1 Bdellovibrionales bacterium
CCAGGTTTTGCTCCGTCACAGCCTCCGATCAGGAAGAAGTGCTTTATTTTTCCTGCCTTTACACCGTCTATTACTTTGCCGGCAACAGACATTACGGCGTTGTGGCCGAACCCAACAGTTATGAACTTTTCAGGTTCGTTCTGTTCAAATCCCTTCTCTTGAAGTGCTGCATTTATTGCAGGAGTGAAATCCCTGTTCTTTATGTGGGTCACACCAGGGAACTGCACTAGGCCGCAAGTGAATATCCTTCCCTTATAAGTGTCTTTTGGCTTCTGTATGCAGTTGGTCGTCATTACTATCGAGCCAGGGAAGAGGTCGAACTCTTTCTGCTGGTTCTGCCATGCACTACCGTAATTCCCTGCAAGGTGTTTGTATTTTTTCAATTGAGGATATGCGTTGCATGGGAGCATCTCACCGTGTGTGTATACATTTATTCCCTTACCTTCTGTCTGCTTCAATATCTCTTCAAGGTCCTTTAGATCATGACCTGATACCAACAGGGCTTTCCCCTTTATTGCAGTTACCCTTACTTTAGTCGGTTCTGGGTTGCCGTACGTTTTTGTGTTGGCTGTATCAAGTAAACCCATTACCTTTAAGTTCACTTCACCTACTTTGAGCGCCATTCCAAGAAGCTCATTAGCTGTTCTTTGGGTTGAGATAAAATCCAGTGCTTCATGGAAGAACGCAAAGACCTCGTCGTCTTCAACATTAAGTATATGGGCATGGTCTGCGTAAGCGGCCATTCCTTTTAGACCGTATGTTATAAGCTCTTCAAGGCCTGCGATGTCATCACTTCTGCTTGATCTTCTTTGAGGTATGGATATATCGTTCCATATCTTCTTTACTTCCTCTGCGCTTGTTGGGAACTCTCTCATTGAAGGTACTTCTATACCTCTTTCTTTTGCGTTCTTATAGAGCCTGTCCCTTAGATTCAGCCCTTTCAGGGCAAGATCTAACACCTTTTGAGTGTCAAAGTTTACGTTGGTTACTGTCGTAAAAAGGGCTTCCATCACAAAAAGATCCGCCTCTCTGTCCTTTACGCCAGCTTTCCTTAGTCTGTTCGCAACTGTACCTACGTTCTTTGTAATGTTAACGAGCAGGTCCTGTGACTCTGCCGTTACAGCCTCTTTCCCGCACACACCAGCTGTCATGTTGCAGCCGGTACCCTTCATTGTCTGTTCACACTGATAACAAAACATTAGACACCTCCTAAATGTCACCGTTTAATTTTACTATATGTTCCTCTATCTTTATCCCCTTATTTTTACTTAAGGTCACAGCCTCTTTGATGAGCTCTGTCAAACCTTTACAGCAAGGTACATCCATTATCACAGCCAGCACTTTCTTGGTGTTGGCAGTATCGAATATGTCTGCGAGCTTTTGAGCGTAGTTCTCTGTCCTGTCCAATTTTGGGCAGGCTACAACTACAGCCCTTCCCCTGATGAAACGCCAGTGTATGTCTGCAGAAGCCACAGGAGAGCAGGTGCTTATTACAGCTGTCTCAGCATCTTTAAAGTAGGATGCTTCTGGGTTCACTAGATGAAGTTGTACCGGCCACTGCCTCAATTCAGAAGGGATGGCCTGTCCTCCAACGTTGGAGCTGACCGATCTTTTTGTTTCTTCTTTCCTGTCAATGATCATCGAGCCTGGGCATGAACAAGCTGTTTTGTTCTCTTTTTTGTCCATCTCTACCTCCTCTATGCTTAATGCTCCGGTGGGGCAGCTGCCTATGCATCTTCCGAGTCCATCACAAAAATCCTTTCTTACCAAACGAGCTTTGCCGTCTATGATCTCTAGGGCCCCCTGATGACATCCTGTCACGCAGTTGCCGCATCCTATGCAAAGGTCCTCGTTTATGTTTATTATCTTTCTTTTCATGGCTTGCCTCCTTACATAGAGGATATTAGCTCGATCAGCGCTTTGAGTCCTTGACGCAAGTCAAGGGATGCTAATTTTGTATGAAGGCTTTTAATTTATTGAGATCTTTAACTATTATGTTCTTGTCCTTTGTGTCTATGATGCCCTGTTTCTTAAGTCCGGCTATGCTTCTAGAGATGGTCTCAGGAACCGTTCCAAGCATAGAGGCTAATTCTTTTTTACTTATGTCGAGTTTAATTACGTGGCTGCTCTTGTCCTTACTGACCTTGTTCACTATATAGCGGGCTAGTCTTTTCTTAACATCTGTCCCGGAAAGCCCTTCTATTACAGATACGAATTCCCTAAGCCTTTTTGAGTAGGCCGACATGAATTTAATAGAAAGTGATGGGTTGGTGCGTATAAGTTCTACGAACTCGTTCTTTGGTATCCTTACAGCCAGAGTGTCTTCTACCGCTTTACATCCAGCGGGGTAGTTCTTTTTATCAAAGATAGCCGCTTCTGCTATTATTTCGTTCTCACCCTGCACGTGTATTATGTACTCTTTCCCGTCAGGGGAAAGCTTGTATATCTTTACTTTACCATAGACGACCATGAAGAAGGCGTCAGCGGTCTCTCCTTCCTCGAACAGAGTATGGTTCTTTGATACTTTTTTAGTTGAGCAGAACGCAGAGATGATACTGAGCTCCTTTTCGGTCAAAGAGCCGAACAAGAAAGATCTTTTAAGGAAAGAAGCTGTATTGTTATTCATCTTGTCACCATTTCTTGAATATAAAGAACACGGCACCTATCATCATTGCAAATCCCACAGCGTAGTTCCACTTGAACTCCTCTTTAAGATAGAGCACAGAGAATACCGCAAAGACGACAAGTGTTATTACTTCCTGCATGGTCTTTAACTGGGCTGCATTATAATAACTGTGACCGTACCTGTTCGCAGGCACCTGGAAGCAGTATTCAAAGAAAGCTATTCCCCAGCTTGCAAGTATAACGATCCAAAGGCTGTGATGTTTGTACTTTAGATGTCCATACCATGCGAAGGTCATAAAAACGTTGGATACTATCAAGAGAAGTATGGGCAGTGTTCTCATGACGCCTAAACTACCTTATTTGAAAATATGAGTCATCATGTTTTTGACAAATAATTTTATGGTCTGTAAACTCAGTCTTGATGAGAAAAAAACACAGGACAAGGAAATTGATCTGGAAAGTGACCAAGTGGGTCCTTTTGGCCCATCTTATTATCTTTGGCCTAAGTTTTTTATGGGTCCTTTCATATAAATATGTGAACCCCAATAATACGAGCCTGATGATTTACAGAAAATACTATCAGGGTGTTAAGAACAAGCCGGTCGTCTTTGTACCGCTTAACAAGATCAAGGTCCCGCTAAGAAGGGTGCTTATAAAACTTGAAGATCCAAGCTTTAAGTCTCACTACGGCGTGGATTTTGATGCTCTGGCAATGGCCTACAAGATAAACAAGCGTTACGGCAGGAACATAGCCGGTGGGAGCACTATAACCCAGCAGATAGCCAGGACGCTGTTCCTTGTCCCCAACAAGAACTATCTAAGGAAATACATGGAGCTGATAATAGCTTTAGAGATGGAGCTTGTACTTAGCAAGGACAGGATATTGGAGCTCTACTTTAATTATGTTGAGTTCGGTAAAGGCGTATATGGAATAGGTCAGGCGTCGAAGCATTACTTTAAAAGGGATATCTCGAAATTGGACGTTGAACAATTGACCCAGCTCATAATAATACTGCCTAGTCCTGTTAAATACAGTCCAAAGGATATACCTAGAAAACGGTTCTTTAGAAAACGCTTAAATATATTATATCACGATCCAAATCTTAATAGATACGTCGGTGGAGAAGAAGAGGAACAAGAGCAGGCTCAATAATATCTATTTGATCTCATAAACTGTTTCGTCAGGTCTTACCATCCCAAGTTTGGACCTTGCGTTAACTTCCATCATCCTTGGGTTTTGTTTTATCTCGCTGATCTTCGCTCTTAGACCGGCGTTCTTTATCTCTAGTTCCTTTATGTCCTTGTTGTTCCTGTGTATGTCCCAGCGGATCTTTATTACTTGTCTTAATCCGGTCCCAGAGATCAGCGATATTGCGAGCAAAATTATCGCAAAGTACCATCCGTATTTTGGCTGCATCAAACGCTCAAGTTTTTTCCTGTCAAAAGTCATAATCTATGTTATAGCACTAGCATTAAAGGAGTTAAAGATGAAAGTTCTTTTGGACGGAAAGAAGGCTAGCGAGGCCATCCTTGACAAAATAAGACTTGAATCTGAGAAGCTCGGAATTACACCTGGCCTTTGCGTGATCATGGTCGGTAACGACCCAGCCTCTTCTGTATATGTAAAGAACAAAGAGAAAGCCTGTGAAAAGGTCGGCTTCTACCATAAGACTTACCGGCTGATGGAGGATACGACCCAGGACCAGGTCCTTTCAGTGATACAAGAGGTAAAAGAGGACTGCAAACTTCATGGTTTGATAGTTCAGCTTCCTTTGCCTGACCATATAAATGAGGAACTGATAATAAACTCCATACCTGTGGAAAAGGATGTGGATTGTTTTCATCCTTTTAACGTAGGCTGCCTGCTTACAAAGAAAAAAGGCGACGCTCCTTTGGCTGTTGCACCATGCACTCCTGCTGGAGTGATGGAACTATTGGAAATGAACGGCGTAGACGTTGCTGGCAAAAGGGCCGTAATAGTGGGAAGGAGCAATATAGTAGGAAAACCTTTGGCGCTGATGCTGCTCAACAGGGACGCTACAGTTACCATATGCCATTCAAGGACGAAGGACCTTCCCTCTGTTGTAAGGGAGGCTGACATAGTTGTGGCGGCAGTAGGTTCTCCAAAACTTGTGACAGCTGATATGGTTAAAGAAGGTGCTGTGGTTGTTGACGTTGGTGTCAACAGGCTTGAGGATGGAAAGCTTTGCGGGGACGTTGATTTTGACGCTGTCAAGGATAAGGCATATGCCATAACGCCGGTACCTGGAGGCGTGGGGCCAATGACCATAGCGATGCTGCTTAAGAACACACTCAGTATGGCAAAAAGACAGAGGGTCTGCAATAAGACTTCCTGATCTAAGATATATAAAAAGAACTTTAAAGAGGAGAAGATTAAAATGAGCACAAAGAAAACTTCCATTTACGATTGCCATGTTAAGCACGGCGGAAAGGTCGTTGAGTTTGCAGGCTGGTACCTGCCGGTAGAGTTCAGCGGTCTTATCAATGAGCACAATTCAGTTAGGAACAACGTCGGCATATTTGACGTCAGCCATATGGGTGAAGTTACGGTTAAGGGAGATAGAGCGGGCGAATATGTAAGGAACCTGGTCGCAAATGATACTAACAAACTTTATGACGGCAAGGTCCTTTATACACCTATGTGCTATGAGCACGGCGGTATAGTCGACGATCTTTTGGTCTACAGGGTTAATGAGAAAGAGTATCTTCTGGTAATAAATGCTGCAAATATCGACAAGGACTTTGATTGGATGAAAAAACAGAACAAGTTCGGAGTTGAGCTTAAGAACGTAAGTCCCGATTATTTTCAGCTCGCTGTTCAGGGGCCTAATGCAAAGGCAACTGTTGAGAAATGTTTCAACATAGACCTTTCTGATGTTAAGTTCTTTCACTTCAAGAATGCAACTCTTAACGGGGTTAATTGCATAGTATCAAGGACAGGTTATACCGGAGAGAACGGTTTTGAGATATATGGGCCATGGAACGAGGGTGGAAAACTTTGGGATGCCTTGGTGGCTGCAGGTGCAGTACCTTGCGGACTTGGCTGCAGGGACACCTTGAGGTTAGAGGCCGCCTTGATGCTCTATGGCAACGATATAACAGCAGAGACCACACCTCTTGAGGCTGGCATAGACATCTTTGTTAAACTTGAGAGTGGTAATTTCATAGGCAGGGACGCTCTGTTGAAACAAAAGACAGAGGGTCTTAAAAGGAAACTAGTGGGCTTTACCTTGGAAGAGAAAGGCATACCAAGGCATGATTATCTTGTCGTTGACAGCAACGATAATACAGTTGGTGTAGTGACCAGCGGCACCTTGTCACCGACCCTTGGCATACCTATCGGTCTTGCCTATATAAATACAGACAAGCTTAATGATGGTTCCAAGCTCTTTGTTAAGATACGCACCAGGAACCTTCCTCTTAAACAGATGAAGACCCCGTTCGTTAAGAAATATTAGTTAGAGTTCAATATATCTATTAGGGTAATTGATTTTTCAGGCTTTCCTGAGGTGACGGGTCCCATTCTTGCCGAGATGAGCGTTAAAAAATCGCGTTGTCCGAGCCATGGGCGAGTTCGCGATTTTAGCGAGACGAGGCCTAGAATGGTTCGGACACGAAGGCCAAGCCAGAAAAATCAATTGCCCTTATTGATTATGTCATTAACGCATGGTAAAGAATCCCTGTTAAATAACAATACTGGAGGATTTGCCATGAACGTTAAATCAGATCTTTTTTACACAAAGGACCATGAGTGGGTGCTTATAAATGGTGATACCGCTACTATGGGCATAAGTGATCACGCCCAGGGTCAGCTTGGGGACATCGTTTTTGTTGAGCTTCCTGAAGTAGGGAAAACAGTAAAGATAGGCGATACACTTGGCGTCGTAGAAAGCACCAAGGCAGTATCTGATATTTTCTCTGCAGTGGAAGGAACTGTCACAGATGTGAACACAGCTCTTACCAATACACCAGACAAGGTAAATTCAGATCCTTACGGTTCTTGGATAGTAAAGATGAAGTTCACAAAGAAGAACCCAGAACTTATGGATGCAAAAGTTTATAGTGAATATTTGAAAGAGGAGCACCACTAATGCCCTATATACCGCACACTAACGACGATATAAGGTCCATGCTTGAGACCATAGGGAAGAAAAGCATAGATGACCTTTTTACATCCATACCTTCAAAGTACAGATTAAAAAAGGATGAGCTTAAACTTAGCACTGGATTAAGTGAGAGTGATGCAAGGAATGAAGTAGAGAAGCTTTCGGATACCAACAAGAGGTATCAGCCTAACAGGCGTTTTATGGGAGCAGGGGCGTATTTTCATTTTATACCTTCAGCTATCAACCATATAACGATGAGGTCGGAGTTCTATACGGCGTACACTCCTTATCAACCAGAGATAAGCCAGGGAACTTTGCAGGCTATCTTTGAGTTCCAGAGCATGATGACAAGGCTAACTGCACTTGAGGTGTCTAACGCCTCTATGTACGACGGTGCTACAGCTCTTGCAGAAGCGGTTCTTGTTGCTTATCACTTTAAGAGGGACAAGAAAAAGTCCGTTATAGTGCCAAAGAACCTTCATCCAGAGTATATGGCTGTTCTAAAGAACTACTTGAGCCCTTTTGGGATGAATATCGTCAGTGTGGACGTTGATAATAAGAACGGTTTTGTTAATAGCGATGATGTTAAGAAGCTAATGGGTCCTGACACTTTTGCGGTGATATTACAGTCTCCTAACTTTTACGGTGTCATAGAACAGAATGCGGCAGAGATAGCAAAGACCGCAAAAGAGAACGACGCTGTCCCAATCATGCTTACGGTCGAGGCTACCAGCCTTGGTATGTTCAAACCTGCAGGCGAGCTTGGTTTTGATATAGCGGTATTAGAGATACAGTCGTTTGGCAACCCTGTGGCATTTGGCGGGCCGCATGCTGGTGTGATAGTTGCCAGAAAGGATTTTACACGCAACATGCCTGGAAGGATAATCGGTGAGACCAAGGATGTGGACGGCAAGAGGGCTTTTGTACTCACCCTCGCTACCAGGGAACAGCATATAAGAAGGGAAAAGGCTACATCCAACATATGCAGCAATCAGGCTTTGGTGGCTCTAAGGTCATCAATATATCTGACGCTGATGGGAGAGGACGGCCTTAAAGAACTTTCAAAGGCCAATTATTCTCTTTCACACTATGCTAAAGAAGCACTTTCAAAAGCAGGGATCAGGTCCATGTTCGACGGTATCAGCTATAATGAGTTCGCGGTCAAGTTCAGCTCGGGCGCTGTCAGGGACAAGGTCTATAACGGCCTTAAGTCTGAGGGCTTTTTGCCTGGATATAAGATCGGCGAGGACGGGCTCTTGATAACTGTGACCGAACTTAACGATAAGGCAGGCATAGATGAGTATGTTAAGACAGCTGGGAGGTACTCAAAATGAACTATGTAAAAGAACCTCTTGTTTTTGAGATATCAAAGAAAGGCAGATCGAACTCTTATATAAAAGACCCTAACCTTGACGTAAAGATGCCCGGCGGCAATTTGTTGAGGGAGAACATAGGGCTTCCAAGTTTAAGCGAGATACAGGCTGTTCGTCATTATACACATCTTTCCAACATGAACTTTGGTGTTGACTCCGGTTTCTATCCATTGGGTTCATGTACCATGAAATACAATCCGAAAATAAACGAGGATATGGCTAACCTTGCAGGTTTTACCGACGTACATCCATTCCAGGATGAAGACGAAGTGCAAGGCTCTTTAAAATTAATGTATGAACTTGGTGAGGCACTTAAAGAGATAAGCGGGATGAAAGGGATCACTCTTATCCCAGCCGCAGGTGCGCACGGAGAAAGCACAGGCATAAAACTGATAGATGCATATCACAAGGCCCACGGCGGTTTTAGGAAAAAGATAATAATCCCTGATACTGCCCACGGCACCAATCCTGCCAGCTCAGCGATAGCTGGACATGAAGTAGTAGCAGTAGAGAGTAAAGGCGGTGTACTTAAAAAAGAGGACGTTGCTCCTCTCATAGATGAAAATACTGCCGCACTGATGGTAACGAACCCAAATACACTTGGCCTTTTTGAGAGCGATCTTGCTGAACTTGCTCAGTTGCTTCATTCAAAAGGCGCTTTATTGTACTGCGACGGTGCAAATACCAACGCATGGATGGGCCAGGCTCGTCTTGGCGACATGGGCGTTGATGTTATCCAGTATAATTTGCACAAGACTTTTTCTACTCCTCACGGCGGCGGAGGTCCTGGTTCAGGTCCTGTGGTCGTTTCAGAAAAACTGCTCCCGTACCTTCCAGTTCCGGTAGTGGTAAAAGAGGGTGAAAAATACAGACTTAAATATGATCTAAAGGACAGCATAGGCAGGATAAAAGGTTTTTATGGGAACTTCCTCGTCTACGTTAAGGCATATACATATATATTGATGCTCGGAAAAGAGGGCGTAAGAAAAGTATCAGATATAGCGGTCCTTAATGCCAACTATATAAAGACCAGGTTGAAAGGACACTACGAGCTTCCTTTTGACGGCGACAATATGCACGAGGTCGTTTTCTCTGACAAGATACAGAACGAATATGGCGTAAAGACCATGGACATAGCAAAAAGACTTTTAGACTATGGAATGCATCCACCGACGGTGTACTTCCCTCTCGTAGTTCACGGCGCAATAATGATAGAGCCTACGGAGACAGAGCCTAAAGAGGAGCTGGACCATTTCTGCGACGTAATGATAGAGATAGCCAAAGAGGCAAAGACGGACCCTAAGATACTTCACGATGCGCCTTTAAGTACCCCTGTAAGGCGTTGTGACGAGGTTGGGGCCGCAAAAACACCAGTAGTTTGTTATAAGGACTAGTTTAAGTCATTGTAATTTAAGGGCATAAATAGTTCTGTTTTTAACTTGACAACTATCGTTAATTCTGTTATAATGTATATAATTAAAAAAACGGGGGTACGTGAAATGAAAAGGATGATGATAGTTTTAATAGCGATGGCTTTTTTGGCAGGCTGTAGCGAATCAAGCAGGAACATGATCCAGGGTTCTGGAGAAGGTTCAGCAAAGGATGACAACAATGAACAGTGCTCTGCAAAAGTCACGGAACTTATGTCGGGTATAAGCGCTTCCACGATAAAGGCTCAGTTCATAAAAGCATTTTTTGCCGACGTACTTGATGAATGTTCAGAAAGCAGTGTTGCTGTTGAGCCTGTTGCTAGCTTTATAAAGAACAATGTAAGCATTACCTGTCCTTCAATGACTGCAGCAGTTATAGCTCAAAAGATAAATGCAGTGCTTGAAGGTTCTGTTGATAAGACTTTCGGGAATGCAGGGATCTTTGTGTCTAGCGCCTTATTGTGTAACTCTGTGCCTGTCGATAATGATGCTGAATTGAATCCTAATTTGAACGTAGCAAAATAAGACTTATATTGATCATAAACAAGGCCTGGGTTTTTTAGCCCAGGCCTTGTTGTTTATTTTATCCTTACACTTATAGTTAATCCCTGACCGATAGGTATTATCACGCTGTATAGCCTTTTATCACTTAGGGCCAGACGGTTGTATTCCTCAAGATGTTTGTTCAGTTTCTCTGCAGTACCTTTTCTTGAGTAAAGGGTGTCGTCAGCTATTATGAGTCCACCAACTCGTACCAGCCTTATGCATTCTTCCAGCATGATGGGATAAAGTGATTTTCTTGCGTCCTGAAAGACCATATCAAAAGAACCGTCTTTAAGTCTTTTTGTGACTTCAGTTATGTCACCCTCAATTATTTTTATCCTGTCAGTCACACCTGCTTTTTCAAAGTTCACACGGGCTTCTTTTAAAAGAGCGAGGTCATAGTCTATTGTAGTAAGTGTGCCGCCCGTCTTTTTTAAGGCCTCTGCCATCCAGATGCCTGAGTAGCCTATGCAGGTCCCAAGCTCCAAAACGCTCTTTGCGTTCAAAGATATTATGAATGTGTTCATAAGACGAGCAAGCTCCGGCTCGACGAACGAACGTGTGTCCGCTAGAGTCGAGCTTTGCTCTTTCATGCTTTTTAACAGACTGTTATCGTAGTGGTCCATAAAGGACATAATACCACATGTGTTTTATTTTTTTATTATTCTCTGCTCTATAAAGTTCCTA
>JAKLHL010000042.1 GCA_022710165.1 Bdellovibrionales bacterium
GTATCATATCTACGAATTTTTTATGTGAAGCCACCCTGTCGTAAGTATCAAAAAGAGGGGAATCCTTTGTCCTGCGTCCAGATGGATGAACGCCTCCAACACCGCCATTAATCATAAGGCCGCAGCCGCCCTTTGCTATCTCTAATTGAGGGATCGGTTTAGTGAAATCTATATCGCCTGATTCTGTTGCTTTCCACGATGCAGCGGCAGACATGAGTATCCTGTTCTCTAGGGTGATCCCTGCCATCTTTATAGGCGTGAACAGTATGCTCATTTAGCCTCCCAGATCTATTATATTTATTACCCTTATACGGACAAATAGTCCACAACCCCGTTGCCGAACACAAATAGCTGATTTGACTGCTATTATTTAATGCTAAGCACAAGGCCGCGATATTCCGAAAAGATATAGTATGAGAGCTTATATCTATACCTTGCTTATTTCAGTTCTTTTATCATTCAACTCTTATTCTCAGACAAGGCATGATCTTTTCACAGAACAAGAACTTCAGGAACTTAAAAATGTCGGCATCAATATATCGACCGCCAAAGAATACAGAAAGATAAACAGCACTTTCCCTCTCGAACTTATAAAGATCTATATATTGAACCAAGAGGATAAAAGATCTTACTTCTACATAGAACCAAAGTATGCCGTGTTGTCAGAGACTCTATTCAAGAGAAAGAAAGCTAATATTTACGATGTCAAGCAGGCTAAATGGCAAATAGAAGGATACGTAAAAAAACAGGGTATCTCTACAGGAGAACGCGAAAAAATATTAAATGATTTCTTCAGCTCTGAATATCCAAAGGACCTAAATGTAATGAGCACTGCATTTTTTGCAGCTAAAGGTATTTCGCCGTCCACCGTCCGATCTTACCCTGAATCTTTGAGCGTATTAGAGATATACGCCCTGGAAAAGCTTGGATTAAAAAGCGACTACTACAAGATCAAGCTGGAAACACCAAAGTCGCCTATAAGTATCCGACACTATAAACAGATCCACCGTGCCTTCACGGCAAAAGACAGACTTGCTCTTTTTGCGACCGGCTCATACCAGTACAATATGTTAAAGTTGCTGGCAGCCAATAAAGAGAAACAGATATTTGATGAGGGCGGCAGGACAATAGTTGATAAAAATAAAGATGAAGTGATCTCAATAATAGACGACAAAACACCTTTAATAAATTTTATTGATAAAGCCGGTTTTGATATACCCAAGGTCTCTGATAGTCCTAATGATAAACAAAAAGGTCTCATCTACCTGGAAGGCGCTGCTCCTGTTTACTACATCATAAACAAAGAAAAGACCTACGTTTTCAAAGCTGATGATTTTGACCAAAAAGTTTACAGTTCAATACTAGAAGCAGCGGTAAGTTACGACGAGTTCTCAAACAGCGGCGGAATGGGCCTGTTCCTTAATTCTTTTTACGTACTCGGGTACAGAGAGATCAGCACTCTTAACAACATAATAGAAAAGGCTGCTTCTTATAATTTCTCTGACTGTGCTTTGATATTTGGTGCTGCGCATGATTTTAAGAAATACCAGACCAGCTTATTGAAGGTCCAGGAAATAGAGCCTGGAGATGAACAAAAAACTGAAGAGGAACACGGTGGATTTGGATCCAACATCTTTAACAGCACAAAAGAACAAAAGGACTTCTTGTTAAAACTTTTTTCTGAAGAAAAAGCAGATGACAAAAACAGCAAAGCTGAACAGAACAAAGATCTTTACGAAGCCATAATTCAAGCAGTCTACCACGGAGACAAAAAAAGGGTTAAAAAGCTGACGGCAGAAATAGGAAGTCTAAAAGATGTTAAAAGTGAAGACGGGTTGACCCCATTGATGTTCGCGGTAGGTAATTGCCCTACAGACTTTGATCTTGTTAAGTTCCTTATAGACAACGGAAGCGATGTAAACGCTGTTGATAACAAAGGTCAGAGCGTTTTAATGTATACTGAAAAGAGCTGTTCGGGGGGAAATCGTCTTGAGATAGTCAAATTCCTCATAGAAGAAAAGAACGTCTACATAAAAGACATGGACGAACTGATAGATTTCTTTAAAAAAGAGTCTTCTGCCTGGGACAAAAAAGACATCATCAAATATCTTAAGTCCAGGTCTAAAGCATCATCCCGCTAACATCAAAAGACTTGGGTGCACCCTCTTCTATTGATACTTTTTTCGGCGTTGCCCCTGCGTTAAGGTCCAGCTTTTTCATATCTATGGATTTCATGGTCTGGTTGTTATAGCTTCTATAATACAGGACCTTGTTAGTAAGGTCTTTTACCACCACCCACTGGGCATAGCCGTACAAATGGAAAGGCTCTTTTATAGCACCCAGAGGCATATCTATTGAATTTATGATGTGAGATGCAAGATTAACAGCCTCGTCTGAATTCTTTACAGGAAGCGCAGAGCTAACTGCCCACGCAAGCCTTATAAACCTGGACGGAGAGGTCCAGTCCCCTGGTAGGCCTAAAAGTCCATTACCTACACTTAATGAATTTACCTTTAGCCCGTTCATCATCAGTACTTTTTTATCATTAGGGTCCAGGTTCATATAGTTGCTAAGATTGGTAAGATGCCAGTCAAACTCCGGCCTGTTGGTCATAACACCGAGGGGATTATCATAGAGCTTTACGTCCCCATCAACGAACTCAACTACCAGATTGTTCTTATTGGCATCATGTACTGCAAGGTGAAAACCCAGCGCACCGCCTAACTCCAATATTGGTTTTAAAGTCACTCTTATGTTGGAGAATTCCTTTTTAACTTCTTCTACACTGCTAAAGCTCCCCAATATGTAAGAGGCAAGTTCTGTTATAGGAATAGACCTTTTACCCTGAACAGGCTCTTGATATTTTGCATCGGTGAACATCAGTCCTTCAACAGAAAGACCTTTCTCGTTCATCCCGTCACAGATCAGATCAGACTTCCCAACAGCATCTATTCCAAGATAAGCATACTTGTTCTGTGAACTTCTTGGCACAGACCATATCTTTGATCTAAGATTGACGGGGAATTCCATAGTCCTGCCTATCACAACAGAGCCATCCTTTGCCTTTATCTGGAAATCTGAACAAGCAATAGCCTCGTTAGCAAAGAACAATAACACAGCAGAATACACCACGGCATTTAGCGCTTTCATTTACTCACCCTCTTAATTTAGTACAATAAAATTACTTAGTAATATGGTTAGAGATACAACCAGCTAGCTTCATCATGTTCAGCTTATTAGTTCCGAACAATGGCCTTAGCTTTTCGTCAGCAAGTATGGTCCTCTTGTCCTTTGCATCCTGAAGATTCTCTGCCTTTATGTAGTCCCAAAGTTTTTTCACGATCTCGGTCCTTGGCATAGCCTTAGTTCCAACGATAGCTCCCAAAACCTTATCTGGCTGTACTGGTGCGCTCAATCCTTTACCTGTCTTTTTAGTTGTTGCCATGTTCCTTACCCCCTTGGTATTAAATTAAGTTAGGACTTTACCTCTTTTTTTTAGGAAGTACAATAAGCCTCATGATAAACCTATTAAAAACCCATTTAAAGACAGAAACCCTTGTAAAACACTCACTTGCAAGCCAGGCCGTACTAAGGGCTCTTGCAAAAAGACTGGGTCAGGATGAAGAACTTTGGGGAACTGCAGGTCTTTTGCATGATCTTGATTCAGATATAGTGAACGGCGACCCAAAAACTCACGGGCTTGAAACAGCAAAAATTTTGCGCGAGAACGGGATAAAAGAAGAAATAATAGAGGCCATAGTGCTTCACAACGAGGAGGCTACTCAAGACCCAAGAACAAAACTTCTTCACCACGCCCTTTCTGCAGGCGAAACTATCACAGGATTAATTACGGCGGTGGCACTCGTATACCCCGACAAAAAACTATCCAGCGTTAAGGTAAAGTCGATAACTAAAAGGATGAAAGAAAGGTCCTTTGCCGCCTCTGTAAGCAGAGAGGCTATAATGGAATGTGAAAAACTGGGCCTTACCCTTGACGAATTCGCAGAGATCGCCCTCAAAGCCATGCAGGAAATAAGCTCAGAGCTTGGGCTCTAAAGGGTTCCAAGGCACAGGGATAGTTGCTTTTAAAAACTGGATATGCTATTCAGGTCTCTGTAAAACAATAAACACAGGAGATATAAAATGATCAAGACATTTGCTGTCATGTTTTCTTTTATCTTTTGCACAAGCCTTATGGCATACACCTTTGATAAAGAGTACGATTATGAGTACTCATACAAATACAGAGTGGCCTTTCCTAACTCCCCAGAGACGACCATTACCTGCGGATATGGCAAACTGAACACCAAGGTTGATTATGACTCAAGCCTTTACGCTAATCTTGAAAAAGCCAATGAAGAGATAAATACGATGTACGACGATCTGCTGAACGGCAGCCTTGAGCCAAGCTGCGAATACGGGATAAAACATGACGACAACAAAGACTACAAAGGGGCATACGTATACAGGATAGACTTTTTCTTGAGTAAATATGCTTCGTTCGGACCGGACGCAAATTTTGTCGAATTCAAGGGTTATGTAACAGACCTTGGGACCGAGCAGATGACACCATACTCAATAAATGAAAAGAAGCTGCACATCCCTGTTGATCTAGTGATAATAAGACAAAAACCTCCTGTTAAGCAGTCCTCTATTGCCGTAAAAGCATACAACGGAGAAGAGTACGAAAGACCGTAGGTTTAAATACTAAACCATGCTTTTGGACTATTATAATAAAACATTATGTGTGGAATAGTTGGAGCGATAGGCAGAAAAGACACTAACGTCCTTAACTACATTGTTACCGGGCTTAAAAGGCTTGAGTATAGGGGTTATGATTCTTCCGGTATATGCATCTTGAACGAAGGGACCTTTAACAAAGTAAGGGCTGTCGGCAAGATAAAAGAATTAGAGGCAAAGCTTGAGTCTATCAAACTTGTTTCACATATCGGCATAGGCCACACACGCTGGGCGACCCACGGCAAGGTCTCAGAAAAGAACGCACACCCTCACATAGCGGGCAGTGTAGCGCTGGTACATAACGGCATAATAGAGAACTACGCCGAACTAAAAGAAGCTCTGATAAAAAAAGACCGAAGCTTCAAATCCGAGACCGATACGGAGATAATCGCACACCTTATCGACGAGTCTTACACAAGGACCAAGGACCCTCTTGCTGCGATAAAAAGCACCATCAAACAACTGAAGGGGATGTTCTCTCTTGGCATAATGTTCAAAGAGGACTGCAATTCCTTTTTTGCCGTAAAATGCGGGACCCCTTTGGTCGTAGGAAGGGATAAAGACTCTTCATACATAGCTTCTGACGTATATCCTCTAGTGGAATATGCAGATGAATATGCTTTCTTGGAGGATCATGAAATAGCCAAGATAAGTCCGGACCATATAACTGTATTCAACATCGAAGGTAAAGAACTGGAAAAGAAGTTCCAGCATCTGGAAATAAAAAGCGAGGACCTTTCCAAGGGCGGTTACAGATATTACATGGAGAAAGAGATCCATGAACAGCCTCAAGTAATGGTCGATACTCTTCAGGACAGGATATCAGCATCAAGGGACAAGGTACTGCTTGAAGACCTGCCTTTAACAGATGAAGACCTCTGCCGTTTTAAGAGGGTATATATAGTGGCTTGCGGAACAGCATGGCACGCAGGAATGCTCGGCAAATACTTCATAGAAAAGTATGCAAGGGTACCCGTTGAAGTGGATGTGGCCTCTGAATTCAGGTACAGGGACCCTATATTGTCCAATGATGTGCTAACTATACTTATATCCCAGTCCGGGGAAACAGCAGATACTCTTGCTGCTGGACGCCAAGCAAAAAAAAGCGGCTCTTTCGTTATAGCGATATGTAATAAACCCAACAGCACAATGAACAGGGAATCTGATTTCACCATATTCACTCAGGCTGGATCAGAGATAGGGGTCGCAGCCACAAAAAGCTTTACGTCCCAGGCAAGCACCATGCTTCTTCTGTCACTATATATGGGCAAGGCCCTTAAGACTATCAGCGACGATGAAATAAAACCAATACTTAATGATATGGTAAAGATACCATTCCAGATGGAGCAGGTATTAAAGCACTCCGAGATAGTAAGCAACGTAGCCTCCATGTACTCAAAGCATAAGACCTTCCTATTCATAGGCAGGGGGGTACACTTCCCAATAGCACTAGAGGGTGCTCTAAAATTAAAAGAAATAACCTATCTTCATGCAGAGGGATATGCAGCAGGTGAATTAAAACATGGACCTATAGCCTTGGTTGACAATGAACTTGTCCTTGTAGCCATCTGTCCAAAGGATGAGCTTTATGAAAAGACAATCAGTAACATCGAAGAGGTCAGGGCAAGGGGCGGTGATGTAATATCTATCGGAAGCGAAGGTGATGAAAGACTAAAAGCCATGTCCAACATCTTCATACCAATGCCTCTTGTTTCAAAGGACTTAATGCCTCTTCTTGAAGTTATCCCGGTACAGCTCCTGGCACTTAGCGTCGCCATACAAAAAGGAGCCGATGTGGACAAGCCAAGGAACCTTGCAAAAAGCGTTACAGTAGAATGATAATTAAAGCAAAATGCTGGCATTTAATAATTTCTTGTATACAATATTAATAGTTACGAATCATTCTAGGGGGAAAATTTAAATGGCAACAAAAAAGAAAAAAGCTGTAAAGAAAGTAGTTAAGAAAGTTGCGAAGAAGAAAACAGCGAAGAAAGCAGTTAAGAAAACAACAAAGAAGAAAGCAAAAAAAGGTAAATGCTGCTGCTGCTAATCGCTTCTGACGATCAAAACAAAAAAGAGGGTTAAGCCTGGTGCTTAACCCTTTTTTTATCTGTATATACCTTTGCAAGAAAACTTCTGCCAGCTGCGGCTACGCCTGCGACTAGATTAAGCCGGTCTTTTAATCACGAGTACATCTGATACCGATAGTAGCGTCACGAGTTGTTGGGTCGAATTTGTACCTGTAGTGCGAGCTTAAATTTATAGCAGTAGAATCAGACCAAGAACCTCCACGAACGACTCGATTAACCACCGTAGTTAGATTAACACAACCAGCGCCAGAGCAAGCAGAGTACCAACCAGGATCATAAAAATCAAAGACCCACTCGCTCACATTCCCCGCTAGATCATATTGTCCATATTTATTTACATCATTTGCCACATATAGATCTACGTCACACGCACCTGCTTTATCGTAACACACAGAACTAGTACTAGGAGCTGTTGCTCCCCATGGATAAGTTCTTTCTTCACTACCACCCGCAGACGAATATTCCCATTCATACTCAGTTAAAAGTCGTCCTCCATCCCAATAACAAAAAACAAAAGCTTCATACCAAGTCACACAATTTATAGGTTTATCCTCGTTTGCTCCAACCGTATCGGTCCATGTTTTTGTAGCGCCACAATTTAAACCAGCTTTTAAAGCCGCTTCGGATACAGGGAGCAATGCGTTCCATGCCGCCTTCCACCCTGTTCCAGCAACATTTGGATTTACACCAACTCCGTCTGCTAGAGGTGTTGCTATAAACGCATCGTAAGCGGAAACAAATTTCCTAAATCTTCCAACCGTAACCTCAAAGACCTCAGGATTAGAGCTTTCAGAAATAATTGAATGTGCTGGTACTGTATCAGCAGGATAGCCAGCGTCAGCCCCCATAGTGAACGTTCCACCACTCATATATTTTGTTGCACAGCAACTAGTTCCACCACAATCCAAACCACCCGCACACGAGACATTAACCGTCGTTGAATCAGAAACTGCTTCGTACGCAACCGTCTCAACGGCATCTTTAACAAGGACGTTAAAATAATGTGTCGTGCTTGCAGATAACCCTGTCACAGTTTTTGTTAATGCACCTACCGTCCAATCCAAAGCGACAGTACCATTTGCCTCTGCTTCTTCAGCCGTAGAGATATTATTGTCCGTTGAGTATACAAGTTTATATTCTAGACCAGCCTGTTCAGTGGTACCGGACGTTGCGGCACCCCATGTTAGCGTCATGCTCGTATCCTCAATACCGGAAACAACGATCGCTGTTCCTGGAGTTAGAGGATCTGCGTTGCCGCCACCACCGCATCCCAAACATGAACAGATCACCGAAATAAGAAAGAACAACCCAAACGTATTTTTTAGTTTCATAGTTCTTTTAATTGTATTGTGACCACCCCAAAAGCACAAACAAAAAACCCGTGGTTTGACGACTGTCGGCCTTCTATACAGTTCACCAAACCTCTAACACAACAAATTACAATGATTACAGCACTTTGCAAAGCAACGCCCCTTGGCGTGATTCTTGCTTAGAAAGTTAGTATGAATAAGATCATCCTCACTTCGTGTATTATCTGTCTAAGCATTATTCCCAGCTTGTCCTTCGCACAGGATAGTAGCAGAACAGCTTATGATGGTTTTCTTGTGCCGACAGTGGTCGTTGACGGGGAAAATCTACCTGTTTTCACACTTCCTGAAGTACCCATCTACGCAAACGATATGTCAGCAAAAGAACTAAAGCGTTATCAAAAATTAGTAAGAGATGTAAAGAAAGTTTATCCTTATGCAAAAATAGCAAGAGAGATATTTCAAAAGTACAGCGATATATTAGCAAATGTGAGTTCAGAAAAAGAAAAAGATAAAATAATGGAACAGGTCGAGAGTGAGTTGAAAAAAGAATATGAAGGAATAATAAAGGATCTTACTGTTCGCCAGGGAAAGATCCTCATTAAGCTCGTGGACAGAGAGACGACACACACTTCTTTCGAGATAATAGAGGACTTTAGGGGTACATTCTCTGCCTTTTTATGGCAACAGCTTGCATTATTGTTTGGCTCAAACCTAAAAAAACAATACGATGCCGAGGGCGAAGATATGATGATAGAGAACATCATTGCTGGAATTGAAGGCGGATGGCTGTAAGCCTTCTGCTCGCGTTATTTGCATTACCCCACTCCAAAGCCAAAAACAAAAAACTCAAGGCCACTTTCGTGCAACCTTGAGTTTATATTGCTTTTTTTCTTTTTGGCTTTGGTAGCGGGGCTAGGATTTGAACCTAGGACCTTCGGGTTATGAGCTTGGTTTACTTAAATTCAAATTAGTTAATGATAATCGTATTTTCTTAATAAAAACAAAAAGATAGTCAGTCTCTATGTTGCTCTCTATTACCTTCAATTACCCTGTGTTTTGATGTAGTGGTCGCCCATACGTCGCCCGCGATCTTATTTTAAAGTGAGTTGGCTAGATATTGGACTTGTTTATTAAAATCAGCAAAGAATTGTATTACATGTTCTGGCAGATTAGGGGGAACGATTTTATGTTCTTGTAACGATAACTCTAGACTAGATTTAATCATACTAACAATTCCACGTGAAGGAAATGCACCATTCTCAAAATCACTTTTGCAACCTAATACAGCCATACGATTTATAATAGATTGTCTTACTTGAAATAACCTGACAGCCTTTACATCTTTGTGTTGTAACTCATTTTTTATAAAATCTTTCATGTATTTTCTATCCCAATCAGTCACACCTGGATGAGCATTGTAAGTTCTGTGACATTTTAATTCATCTAATCCAACAATATCAAAATTAAAAGTGCCCCACGCTTTGATAGAGTTCTGTATTTCCTGATATGTAGCAATTACCGATTGTGCAATCAATGCATCAATTGCATTAAAAACTATAGAATTAGCGATATTCATTTTAAAAAATTCTTCAAAGTTTTCTCGACCATGAAATTGCCTTAGAAGAAAAAGTTTTGCCGCTTCTGCTGATAAACCATGTCTGGTACAAATCCAAACCATCCCATCTATTAATTTAAGCCGTTCAACTTCTGTCAAGACCCTTCTCCTTAAAATACCAAATCATTTATTAGAAAAAATTAAAAGTAATGTTTCCCTAGTTGCTCACGCACCCGTGACATATCCAGTCCTCTAGATTCAGAAAAGTTCATCAAGTCAGCTTCTATAGTTTTTTGAAGTTGTTTAGCCTTAATAGTAATACCTTTAATTCTATCAAAATGTTTAATTTGATCCGAAGTCATAAATACCTTGTCCATATATTCAGGTAAACACTTGTGTACTAGCCAATTTCTTTCCTCTCGAAATAGCTCAAGATCAGATAGTATATTTTCGCTGTAAAGCCCAGTCTCTTTTGTAATTCCAATAACTCGGCCAAGAACATAAGAACCATACTTTTCTAAAAATAAATCTGCTTCATCTTTAGGTATTCCATGTGGATATTTCACCTCTTTCTTTAATGTAAGTGAACAACTAAGAGCAGCTTCTAAAAGTTGAATGCTGCATAAAGCCTCCCCCATAAGAAAGTAAAGAGCGCCGGCCTCTTTTGCTGTTATTGTAACTCTTTCATTCATACACCTCTATAATACATTAAATCCTCATCTGCACCAGTACATCATGATACAGGTTCTTGTAGAAACGAGTGAAAACGACGGCAGTTATAAACGTTTAATAATTTTAAACAGTTATCACCACGGCCAGTTTCTATGTTGTTATCTATTACCCTGTGTTTTCATGTAGCGGTCGCCAACACGTCGCTAGTATATAAACTATTTTTATCTGATAGTTACAAAGGCTAGATCAATTTATTTACCATTATGTGTTGCTTGTGAAATGATAGAGAAAATATCTTCTCCTTTCCTTAACTTTTCTAAAACTTGTTTAAACATAAATGCATCTTCTCTGTTTGTTTTTTCTTGAATCATGAGTAGCTTAGCAAGCAAAATAAGAAA
>JAKLHL010000043.1 GCA_022710165.1 Bdellovibrionales bacterium
CACTTGCAAACGCAGGCCTCTTGAAAGGCAAAAAGTTCAACTCTTTTGAATCAGAGGTCGAGAATATAAAAAAGCTCGGCGGTATACATACGGACCAGGATGTAGTTGTTGACGGCAAGATAGTTACCGGTAACGGCCCAAAGGCAGCAGCTAATTTTGGGAGAAAAATAGCAGAACTGGTCAAGCAGTGAAATAGCAGTGAAGTATAAGATCAAGGGACAAGGCGAACCGATAATAATACTCAGAGGCCTGGGCAGGACCTTTGACTATTGGCTCGATTTTGAGAACGAACTTTCCAAACATTTCCAGGTCGTGATGATAAACCTGCCTGGCACCGATGACGAGAACGAAATAACCCCTATAACCATAAAAGAATCCGCAAAAAAAGTAGTGGAAAAACTTAAAGAGATAAAACATGAGATAGGCCAGCCTCCATATAATTTTTTCGGGCTTTCACTTGGCGGCCTGACCTCTCTTGCTATAGCCTATTACTATCCAAAACTTGTAAAAAAGGTCTCTGCAGGGGCGGCAAGCATAACGCAAATAAACTACAGAAGGATGAACACTTCTCCTTTCATGAAAATGATTATGATGCAGTTAGAGCCTGCCGGGCCTATCTGTCCGCATAAGACCCTCGCAAAATTCCTGGTAAGCAAAGAATACCTGGCAAAGCACCCAGAGATAGTAGACATATGGGACCGTCTATGGCACAGACAAAAGTTAAGTAAAAGGAACTTCGTAAGGCAAATGGTATCAGCCCTATTCTCGCTGACACCAAATATGTTAAAAAGGATAAAAGCCCCCACGCTGATCCTTTCAGGTGAAGAGGATGCGCTGGTCCCTTTTGAGAATTCAGAGCTGATAAAGGACCTTATTCCTAACGCCATTCACATAAGTTTCCCAAAAACAGGACACGACCTTACAACCGAACATCCTGAGCTGATAGCTAACGTACTTCGTGATTTCGCATCAGAGAATAACCTCGAGCAGATAAAGGACAAATACCAGACAGTAAAAGAAAGCCCCGAGATAAAAAAGATAAGGGTCTTGTCAGAGAAATTCCCAGAGCTGATAAAGATGGAGCTTCTTGATCATGTAGAGCATAACGGTTACAGAGCACACATATATGGTTTCTTCATCGGTCACAAGCCAGACCCAAAGCTGCCTACCATTGCATTCTTTTCCTGCTTCCACGGCGTAGAATGGATAGGCGGAAGGGTGCTCGCCGATTATCTTGAACACCTTGTAAGAGAGATGAACTGGGATGAAGATGCAAAGGCTATGCTTTCAAAGGTCAACATCTGCGGCATCCCGGTGGTAAATCCAATTGGCAGGATAGAAAGGACCAGACAAAATGCACGAGGCATAGACCTTATGAGGAATGCCCCTATCATCGCTGAAAGGGCGCTTTTTTTATTGGGCGGACAAAAGTTCTCAAAGAACATCCCCTGGTACATGGGTGAAGGCATAGAAAAAGAGAATCAGATAGTCCTCAACTTCCTCGATAATTACGTTTATCCTTCGGAGTTAAAGATAACCCTAGACATACATAGTGCCTTCCTGCGTCATCCAAGGATATGGATGCCTTATGCTTCAGGCAAGAAAGTCCCTGACAAGGAAAAGAAAATATTCAACGAGATAAAAAAATACCTGTATACGATCTACAGACACCATCCATACAGATATGAAAAACAGACCGACCTCTACAGCACACATGGTGATTTTTGGGATTATAACTTTGACAACCATCTATCGAAGGGCAAAGGGATATATCTTCCTTTGACGCTAGAGATAAGCTCTTTCAAATGGGCGATAAAGAACATCATGTCACGCTGGACCATGGAGGCCGTGTTCAATCCTCTGGACAGGCACGACAGCAGGGACGAATATATTAAACACATGATGATCTTTGACTTCATCATCAAATTCGCCAAGAACTACAAGAAATAGATACAAAATACACTTTCTGTCACCTCGACGTTCCCTATCGGGTCGTTACGAATCCATCAAAGTAATTTTTTCTTTGAACCTTTCAGCTAGGACGAACCTTAGTTTCCTGTGAGGTGCGAGCATTAGGTCCGGGTCTGTCTTTATGAGCCTGTCCGCTTCGCTCCTTGCAAGGGCGAGTATATCAACGTCGCGGACAAGGTTACCGACCCTAAAACCGGGTATCCCATGCTGACGGGTCCCAAAGAACTCTCCCGGCCCCCTAAGGGCAAGGTCCTCTTCTGCTATCTTAAACCCATCGTCGGTGGAGGCCATCGCCATCAGCCTTCTGGTAGCAACATCAGTTGGGTTATTACCAGCCATCATTATGCAGACACTCCTTACGTCACCTCTGCCAATACGTCCCCTTAACTGATGGAGCTGTGAAAGACCAAAGCGTTCTGGATGCTCTATGAACATGACGGTTGCATTTGGGACATCTATCCCTACTTCAACAACCGTCGTAGATACTAGCATATTTATCTTTCCTTTCTTAAAGGCCACCATGACCTCGTCTTTTTCTTCCTGCCTCATACGGCCATGGAGCAGCCCAACGTTCCAGCCCTTGAACTCTGCACCAAGGTGTCTTACAGCGTCTTTTGCGTTCTTTAGCATCAGCTTTTCGCTTTCCTCTATCAAAGGATAGATGAAGTAGGCCTGTCTTCCCTTTTCCATCTCTGTCCTTATGAAATCATAGACGACCTTTCTTTTATCCTCTGTAACGACCCTGGTAGCTATGGCCTGCCTTCCCTTTGGTTTTTCGTTTATAACAGAAACATCAAGGTCACCATAAAGAGTCATGGCAAGTGTCCTTGGTATAGGAGTTGCTGTCATGACAAGTGTGTCTGGGATCCCTTTCTTTATTAGATTAAGTCTTTGTTCGACACCAAAACGGTGCTGTTCATCAACTATTATCAGTCCCAATGAATTAAAGTTAACATCCTCTTGTATGAGGGCATGGGTGCCAACCACAAAACCGACGTTCCCAGCCTCTATCTCTTTTTTTATACCCTGTTTCTCTGATTTATTTATCGAACTTATCAAAAGCTCTGCTTTAAAGAAATCCCCGAACAGGTCCTTGAAGTTCTTGTAGTGCTGTTGCGCCAATATCTCTGTGGGGACCATCATCGCGACCTGTTTTCCGTTAAGTATCGCAACAGCAGCGGCGTAAAAAGCCACTATGGTCTTTCCAGACCCTACGTCACCCTGGACAAGCCTGTTCATCGGCTCAGCACTTCGCATGTCGTTCAATATCTCGTCTATGACCTTTAACTGTGAGCCTGTAAGCTGGAACGGCAGTTTTGAGCTTATCATGTCCAGCCATTCCTGTTTCACATCAAAACTTATGCCCTGACGTTTCTTTATTCCCCTCCTTCTTATAGAGAGCGCAAGTTCAAGAACAAAGAACTCGTCAAAGATAAGCCTTCTCTGCCAGTTGCTGTTAAAATCACAAAGGTCCGCTACCTTGGTCTCTGGAGAAGGAAAATGGACTTCCCTTATGCTTTTGGAAAGTGTAGGAAGCTTCATACTGCCCAACACCGAAGGAGGCATAAAATCTTCCACTGCATCAGAAAAATCCTCGACTACGTGGTACATGATGCGCCTTAGTGTCTTTTGGCCAAGGCCTTCGGTCTCTGAATATATAGGGACTATTCGTCCATAATGGAGCTTGTCCTCTGCGGCACCGCTCCCTACAGGCTCTATGTCAGGATGATGCATCTCTAGCCTGCCATTATATAGGCTGGTATTACCCGAAACAAAGATCTTTGCGCCAACTTTAAGGAAATCAGAGAAATATCTATCGCTAAAGTTGAACCACTTGCAGACTATCCTACCGGTGTGGTCGCCTACCTTAACCGTAAGTATCTTTTTTCTTCCGCCCTTGAACCTGTTAACATCTACCTCAAGCACTTCTGCCTGAAAAAGACCATACTCCATTGGTCCAAGTTCAGATATCGTCCTTAATTTACTCCTGTCCTCGTAGGTCCTGGGAAGGAAATATAGGGCGTCCTCTACCGTAGCTATCCCTTTTTTCTTTAAAAGGATGGCTAGTTTAGGGCCTACGCCCTTAACATACTGAATTGCGGCTGAAGGACCTTTTTTATACATACTCCACTTTTATTATCTCATACTCCGCTTCTCCCCTCGGAGTATTAACGACTATCTCATCACCTTCGAGCTTTCCTATTAATGCTCTGGCTATAGGGGACATTATTGAAATAGTACCTTTGGCTACATCGGCCTCGTCGGGCCCGACTATCTGGTACCTTGATTCCTCTCCAGTGGTCACATTCTCCATAGTAACTGTCGCACCAAAGACCACCTTGGTCTCTTTTATCTCTAGAGGGTTAACCACCTGAAGTGTAGCAAGCTTTGATGAAAGTTCCGCTATCCTGCCCTCTATGAAGCTTTGCCTTTCCCTTGCAGCCGCATACTCTGCGTTCTCGCTGAGATCCCCGTGGGCACGAGCCTCCTCTATTGCATTTATTACAGAAGGTCTTTCCACTTCTATTAGTTTCTTAAGTTCCTGTTCCAGCTTTTTCTTGCCGTTGTGTGTTATTAAAGCCAACTTGATGCTCCTCCTAGAATCTTATCCTTGGTTCTTTGCTGTAGATATATTTTATCTCGACATGGGGGTACTCTTCCGTTTTGATCTTCATCAGCGCAAGCCTCATCATAAGGTTAACGTGATAGTTCCTGTCCATGTTCTTTATTTTCTTTATTTCTGACCTTATATAGGTTTCTGTCTCGGGGGCGTGGAAGCAAAATCCTATACCAAAGGTGTTCCTGCCCTTTACCGGTATTATCCTGCCCTGGAAAAGATCACCCTTGTGGGCAAAGCTCAAAAAATAATCATCCTCGACATTATAGGTCTTATCAGTAAAAAGGTCCTTGACCTTGACGCTGTCAGAACGAAGCTTCTTTACCAAGAAAAGGCCGGTCAAAGAAGCCCTCATGCCGTTCAAAACAAGCATCTCGTTCTCGTCCATTCGTCCTTCGTGAAGATGGTAGTACATATTAAGAGGCGTCATGTCCTCTTCGTCCAGCATCCTTTCAAATACGTACCAGTCAAGGAACAGGTTTATCCTGTCAACATACTCTCTGTCCTCTTCATGGACGGTGCCGCTCATAGAGAAGAACTCCTGTTTAGCCTTCTCTATCTGCGTCCTGTATTTACCAGAACTGAACTCTTCGACTATCTTATCAAAATAATTCTTGAATTCCATAATCTCCTAACAAAGTAAGAGGCCCCCGGCATTTAAGCCGGAGGCCTTTTAATTTAACGTCGGTAACTTAATTACCTTCTTCTTTTTGCTTTTTTAGCCTTTTTAGCTTTTTTAGCTTTTTTAACTTTCTTAACTTTCTTTACTTTTTTAACCTTTTTAGCCTTTTTAGCCTTTTTGGTCTTTTTAACTTTTTTAGCTTTTTTGTGTTTCCTCTTAGCGCCTTTCTTTCCACCACGAGCCATCTTCACGCTAGAAACGTCGCCGTCCTTGTCAATGTAGAACAAATGCTCTGGTTCTCTCTTAAGGTTGAGAACTTTCACTACTTCAGCTTTTGATTTCTGTCCCTTAGCTCCACCACGTGCCATCTTTACTCTTGCAACGTTACCATTCTTGTCGATGTAATAAAGGTAGCCAGGTTGTCTTCTTATTCCACAGCGAGCAATCTTCATAAGGTTTCCCCCTCCATTCTTTTTTTCTTGAGTTCTTTCTGAACCCGATTATGGATACATTATAAGTTATATAAAATTTTTGTGTAGGTTTTTTTTCAATAAAATGAAAAAAAATCACTTTTTCATTTTTTGGACTAAAAAGACGGACAAAGCTATAAAGACGACATTCGCACCCCAGGCAGATAGAGGAGCCCATATCCTCCCCGACATACCCATGCTGAGAGTGATGGAGAACAGCACCCAGTAAGCGAATACCAGAGCGAATCCTACGCCGATATTAAGGGCAACGCCCCCTCTTCTTTGCTGACGTACCGCGAACGGTATACCGATAAAGCACATGACAAGGCCGGCAAAGGCCAGCGAGTACCTTTTATGGTACTCTACCTCGTATTTTGCAGGTGAGAGGCCTGCATCCTTAAGATCTGATATATACTTTTTAAGCCTAGAGGCTGTAAGATAGTCCGATTTTGCCTCTATCTTCTTGAAATCGTCGGGAGTTTCCCTAAAGCTCACATTAAGCTCTGGTATTGGCTCTGTAGCGGCGTGGCCGTCCGTAAACACCGTCTTTCTAATGTCTTTCAGGGACCATTGTTTCTTGCCCTTATAGATAGCCTGTTTGGCGTAAATATGCTCCTTTACATCAAAATTACTGTCGAACTTATAAAGACTAAGGCCTGAGATCGAGTTTGAATCTGAGTCGTAGGAAGCAACGTTATATATGGTATTCCCATCCCTGTACCAAGCTCTCCTTTGATGAAGGCTGTCGTAGAACTCGCTCCCTCTGCCAAGGATATCGACCATCCAGATCTTTTGGGCCTTGAAGTTAGCCATCGGCAATAAGTAGTCGGAAAAGTAAAAGGAAGCCAGACTTATCAAAGTTACCGTCAATAGTACCGGAGAAGCTATCTTATAGAGGCTCCTCCCGCTTGTATAAAGAGCGACCAGCTCGTTGTGTTTGGACATATATGCAAACAAAAGCAGAGTGGCAAGTAATATACTCACAGGGACCATCTGAACACCTATCTGCGGCATCTTGAAGAAGTAGTATACGGCTATAGTGCTAAGAGGAGCATTAAGGCTCCATATCTTGGACAGAAGGTCTATTCCCACGAATAGGCACAAAAGTACGCAAAGGAACAAAAAGAATCTTTTGATGAATTCAGAAACAATATAGCGGAATAAGACCCACACGCTTTTTTATTCTACGTCCTCTGAGTCTGAGAGGTTAACGGTGTAAACCTCGCCTGGCATGCTCTTGATCTTAACGTCAGCGCTCATAGAAGTTATTGAGCCAAGCTCGCTCTGTGCTTTCTTGGATATGCCGCTGCTCTCTATGAACTCGACCTTACCAGCAGCTATTTCCCTCAAAGAAAGGACTATTTCTTTGTTGTCCTTGTTTATCAAAGGCAAAGAACCCTTTAATATCTGTTTAGCCCTTCTTGAAGCAAGATGGACCAACGCAAACCTGTTAGGTTCTTTTCTCAAACAATCTTCTACAGTAACTCTAGCCATATGTGTAAGACCTCCGTATGCCTTTTAAAGCAGCTATACCTTTTAACCCGTTATCCCCTTAAAAATCAAGCGAAAAAATCGGGTATATACTCGTCACTTGAAGAGCTAAGTTCCTGTAAAAAGCCCTTATTAAAGCCCAGCTCCTCAAAAGACCTGCAAACCTCATCATATTCAGAGCCTGTAAGAGGCCTTGAAAGGTCCTTGTACTCGCAGGCCCTATGCATTGGATAATATTGGGACATAAGGCTGACGTAGACATCAAGCCCAAGCACTTCCTTTATGGCCTTTAATACCCCTATCGAGTTATTTACCGCCCCTGGAAGCACCAGGTGCCTTATTATCAGGCCTTTGTACATAAGTCCCTGTTCCTCGTCCACTACGTCATTTACCTGGGACCTCATCTCTTTTATGAGCTTTTTTGCGTTCTCAAAATATCCCGGGGCACTTGAATATTTGACCGCTAGTTCATCATCGCTATATTTGAAGTCCGGCAGATATATATCAACCAGCCCTTTTAGGCTTTTTATGCTCTCGACACTTTCATATCCCCCGCAATTCCATACAAAAGGCAGTTTAAAACCTTCTTTCTTGAGTTTTTGCATTACGGGGATGATCTTATGAGTATATGGGGTCGGCGTTACGAAATTTATATTATGCGCCCCGAGTGATCCAAGTTCTTTACATATCCTGTATAGTTCTTCGGGAGTGATATCCTTGCCCTTGCCTTCCTGGCTGATCGAATAATTCTGGCAGAAAACACAGCGCAAGTTGCAGTGAGAGAAGAAAATGGTGCCTGAACCCTTGGTCCCGGATATAAGAGGCTCTTCACCAAAATGCAGCTGATGGACGTTTATCCTTAAAGAATCGGACCTTGAACAGAATGGTTTATCTTTAGGGCAGGACCTTATGCAGTTATTGCACCATTGCATCTTTCCACCGACCTAATCCAGGGAACACTATGGACTTTGTATAGCCTTTCTCGCCCAAGTCTTTCATTACCTCTCCCTGATATTCAAGTTCCACGGCGGCAGCATCTCCCAGCAATATTTTAAGTTCTTTCTTAGCCTCTAGTTTTTTGGTGTTATTGCTCCTTAATAGGAAATCAAAGGGCTTGCCACCGTCTATTTGTGCCTTCACCCAAACATCCTGTTTGGCTTTAATGATTATCTTTTGAGGGTCTGGTATTGGGGTCACGGGGGCTACAGGCTCAGGTTTTTTTTCTGGGGCTTTAACTACAGGGGCTGGTTTAGTTTCAGTTAAAGGAGCTGTCTCAACAGGAGCTTCAACTTGAGGTGTTGTAACTTTTGTCTCTACAGGCTGAGGAGCCATCCTTAAGAGCATCCTTTTCCTGTAATCAGACATATCGTCAGAGGATGAAGGGAATATAACAAAGTACATAAGTGCAAGGACCAAGGCCGCCGCTACAGAGATGACTATGATAAGTCCTTTCTGGCTGAGCCTTATATTGTAGATCTTTTCTGCCTGCTGTTCATTTTCTTTATTATCGACCGACATTGGTGAAAGTATCTGCGGTTTTTTCTGTGAATCGCCAGAGATGAGCTCATAAAAAAGTATGGCCTCTTTTGGGTTTATCCCGAGATAAACAAGGTAAGCCTTAATGAAGCCCTTAACGAACACAGGGGCTGGCAGCTTATCGAATTTGTCCTCTTCAAGATATGAGAGCACACTAAGGTTTATCTTAGTGCTGGCAGCCATCTCTTCAAGGCTGACTCCACGCTGTTCCCTGTTCTTTTTTAAATATGCGCCCAGTGCTTCCATAACTAGGCAGAAAACTATATCTAAGCCCTTGTTATGTCAACGGTATAACTAAAGTACGCCAAAGACTTAGCTTCTGTATCAAGTTTTTAAGCGTCTGCCGTAGTTTTTGGGAACCATACTAGCCAAGACGAGTGTTCAAAAATCGCGTTGTCTGAGCCTAAAGGCGAGTTCGCGATTTTAGCGAGGCGAGGCTTTAGTATGGTCAAAAACGGAGGATTTAGCTTAAAAACTTGATACAGAAGCTAAGCCGCAGGCTTGACAAGCTTTTACTATATAAATATAAGCATATGGAATGTTGGCGGGGTAGCTCAGCTGGTTAGAGCACACGGCTCATATCCGTGGAGTCAAGAGTTCAAGTCTCTTCCCCGCTACCAACCTTCAAACACCTATGAAAGAACTCTCTAGAACAGAAATCATACATCTCTTGTCACTTAGCAAAAGATCGGACATAGAAGGTCTATTCAAACGCGCGTACGAGATAAAGAAAGAATTCGTCGGGACCAAGGTCTACTTTAGGGGCCTGATAGAGTTCTCCAACATCTGTTCAAAGAACTGCTACTACTGCGGGCTAAGGGCCGGCAACAAAGACCTTAAAAGGTACGAGATAAGTGAGAAAGAGGTCCTTGAGGCTGTAGACATAGCCTGGAAGAGTAAATATGGTTCCATAGTACTTCAGTCTGGAGAGATAAGTACACCTGATTTTGCCGACAAGGTCGAAAGGCTCTTGGACAAGATAAAAAAGGCCACGAATAACGAGATAGGGATAACACTTTCCTGCGGCGAACAGCCAAGGGACGTCTATCAAAGATGGTTCGACGCCGGCGCCCACAGATATCTTTTGAGGATAGAGACATCAAATCAAGACCTCTATTATAAGATACACCCTAACGACAAAGACCACATCTTCGGGGATAGACTTGAATGCCTAAGGTCCTTAAAGGAAATAGGATACCAGGTCGGTTCGGGGATAATGGTTGGACTTCCCTTCCAGAGCATAGAGAGTATCGCCGACGATCTTATCTTCTTAAGGGACCTTGACGTTGACATGATAGGACTTGGGCCATACGTTGAACACAGCAATACACCTTTATATGAACACCGCCACTACTTGATACCTAAAAAAGACCGCTTTGATCTTGCCTTAAAGTGCATCGCCATACTAAGGATAATGATGAAGGATATAAACCTTGCTTCGGCAACCGCACTTCAGGCCATAGACGAAGAAGGTCGAGAGAAGGCCTTGATGGCAGGTGCTAACATAATAATGCCAAACCTTACTCCTCAAAAATACAGGGGCGATTATTTGCTGTATGAAGATAAACCCTGCACCAACGAGAACGCAATACAATGCAAGGGCTGTCTTGAAAAACGAGTACAAAAATACGGCGAGAGTATCGGCTACGGGGAATGGGGAGATTCAAAGCACTACAAGAAGAGGAAAAAATAAAATGTTAAAAAGCCAAAGACCACACATTGGGATATTCGGCAGACGTAACGTCGGGAAAAGCTCATTTATAAACGCAATAACCGGTCAGGAGATATCCATAGTAAGCGAACATCCCGGCACCACGACCGACCCGGTTGACAAGGTGATTGAACTTGAGGACGTAGGCCCTGTGGTATTTATAG
>JAKLHL010000044.1 GCA_022710165.1 Bdellovibrionales bacterium
AAATAGGACTGATTGGCACAAGATCGTTGTGTGGGGCAAGACCGCTGACGCCTGCGAGAAGGTCTTAAAAAAAGGTTCCATGGTGCTTGTTGAGGGCAAGATAAGGAACATTATTAATGAAGACCCCAAGACCACCAGCTACGAGATATATGCGACAAACGTTTCTTTTATCTCAACAAAAAAGGAGCAGTGAATATCACTGCTCCTTTTTTGATCGTATATTTTTTATCTTATATGAACTTTTTTTGTTTCAAGATGGTCCTAAGACATGGCTGGCCTATTTCCTGAAGTTCATAATCAACCCTAACATGAGGCTTTTTGATCTTTATAAGCCTTCCTAGGTCTATTGGGGTTGCTATTATGACTACGTCGACCTTTGCCTTGTTTATGGTCTTTTCAAGGTCCTTTATCTGCTTCTTGCCGTAACCCATCGCAGGAAGTATAGGACCTATGTTAGGATACTTTTTGAAGGTCTGCTCTATTTCTCCTACTACAAATGGTCTTGGGTCAACTACTTCGGAGGCTCCGAACTTTTGAGCAGCAACGAATCCAGCACCGTACTGCATCTCTCCATGAGTAAGTGTTGGGCCATCCTCTACTACAAGGACTCTCTTGCCCTTTATCATCTCTGGGTTCTTAACGAAGATCGGTGATGCCGCATCAACTACTGTGGCCTTAGGGTTAACACAGTTAATGTTCTGTCTTACGACCTCTATATCCTCTATGTTCGCAGTGTCTATCTTGTTTATTACTATCACATCAGCACGTCTTATGTTGGTCTCTCCAGGATGGTAGCTTACTTCGTGGCCAGGCCTGTGAGGATCTGCTACTACGACTTCAAGGTCAGAAACATAGAATGGTATGTCGTTGTTCCCGCCGTCCCACAGTATGACGTCAGCCTCTTTTTCTGCCTGTCTTAGTATCGCTTCATAATCAACACCTGCATAAACCACTACACCCCTTACGATGTGTGGCTCGTACTCTTCCATCTCTTCTATGGTGCATTTATGTTTCTTGAGGTCCTGTATGGAGCTGAACCTTTGTACTTTCTGCTTTGCAAGGTCTCCGTAAGGCATAGGATGTCTTATAGCTACGACTTTCTTTCCGGCTGCTATAAGGATCTCTGATATCTTCCTTGTAGTCTGGCTCTTTCCACAGCCAGTTCTTGTTGCGCATATTGATATCACGGGTTTTGTGCTCTTTATCATAGTTGATTTTGGCCCCATAAGCTTGAAGTCAGGCCCCATAGACATTACCCATGAACCTTTTGTCATTATCTGGTCGTGAGGTATATCGCTATAAGCGAATATCACTTCATCTGCATCGAACTTCTTTATTAACTGAGGCAGTTCGTCCTCGGCATGGATAGGTATCCCTTTAGGATAGTTCTCTCCGCAAAGTTCAGCGGGATACTTTCTTCCTTCGATGTCCGGGATCTGAGTTGCTGTGAATGCCACTACTTCGTAATTTGGGTTGTTCCTGAAATAAACGTTAAAATTGTGAAAATCCCTTCCGGCAGCGCCCATAATGATAACTTTCTTCTTCATTCTGACTACTCCTTTATAGATCTGTTTATTAGTAATAACTTAAGTGCTTCCGCTGTTATATACACGATAAACAGCGAAGTTACAACATCAGATAAAAAATGGCCTCCCTGGATTATTCTTGTAAGCGACATGAGTATTCCATAACACAGTCCGAGAGTGCCGAATATAAGGGCCTTTCTGTTTTTAGCGACGTAATAAGGGAATATCATGTAGAAAGCATTTGCAGCATGTCCGCTTGGGAAAGAGTTGCCCTCGGTCTTGTTGCCGAATAGTGCAAAATTAGGCTCAAAAGGGGTCCTGAACTCATGATTGCCGCCGAATTCTTTTATCTCTACCGGCCTTGGTCTGCCCCAAGTAACTTTCAAGGTCTGTGTTATAAGCCCGGGAGCGACAAGAAAGAGCAGTAATGCTAGGAATATCCTTTTCTTGTTCTCTTTTGAGAATATAGAGCTGTTCTTGATAAAGAGGCTGATTAGCAATATTATAGCGCATCCTATCCCGCATGCGTTAGGCAGGATGTTCCCATAGTGGTACATGAACTTCCATAATGCTCCATTAGAATATATCCAGCTGGGGTTATTAGAGGCTGAATACATCAGACTTGATAATTTTATATCAAGCCCGGTAAGTGATATTATCCCGATCACAGACAAGAATATGATGAAAATTAACAGGACTTTCTTCAAACGTGCTTTTCCAAACCTTTTTGTTTTATTTTTTCAACAACATCTCTTATCTTCTGGCTGTTGTTCTTATCAGCTATTAAAAGGGCGTCCTCTGTTTCAACTATGATAAGGTCTTTTACGTCCAGAAGCGCTATGACCTTGTTCTTGTCCGAAGCGTGAATGATATTGTTGCTCGAATTTATGTTTATGATCTTTTCCGAATTGGATATGCCAAAGTCCTTTGGGTCCAATATCTCTTCCAAGCTATTCCAGTTCCCAAGATCGTTCCATCCAAAGCTGGCAGGGATGACCATTGGTGAAGGAAGTTTCTCTATGACACCGTAATCTATGGATTCAGCGGGGAGCGTAGGAAAAATTTTGTTGAAAGTACTCAGTTCATTCTTTGTGCCTATACTAGCGGACATGCGTTCCAGTCCCTTGTAAAGTGCAGGCATGTTCTTTTTTATCGCTTTCATCAAGAAGCCTGCTTGTGCAATGAATATGCCGGCGTTCCAAAGATAAGTTCCGTCCTTGATAAAACGTCTTGCATCCTTAAGGTTCGGTTTTTCCTTGAACGCACTTACCTTGAAAGTTTTTATACCGTTGTATGCAGTGCTTTTATTCCCCGTCTTTATGTAGCCGTAACCGGTGTGAGGGCTTGTAGGCTTTATGCCTATGGTCACGAGCTCATTATTCTCTGTGCAGGCCTTTATCCCTGCATTTATTATCTTTAAGAAAGCGGTCTCGTCTTTTATAAGATGATCGGCCGGCATTATCACAAGAACGTCGTCATAAGATGAACTTAGGGCGATCTTCATCGCCATATATCCTATACAGGGAGCTGTGTTCCTCCCCTTTGGCTCGAATACATAATTAAGTCTCTTATATTTTGAAAGATCTTTCTTGGTGCTTGATTCAAGGACCTTACCACTCACAATATGGACCTTGTCCTGATCGAATATCCCTAAGGCCCTTTCAACAGAGCCTCTGAGTAGCGTCTTATTGCCCGCCAGGTTCAGTAGCTGTTTTGGACGGTCCTTTCTGCTTAACGGCCAGAACCTTGTGCCGCTTCCGCCAGCCATTATTACGCAATGAGCTTTTACTTTCATCGATCTAGTCAACTCTTCTGATCAAGTAGCTTGTTATTTTTCCTTGTTTCTTTAACATGTCAGCGAACATCTGTGCGCTGGACTTTTTCTCGAAAAAGCCAACGCCGACCCTGTACCAGATCCCCTTGCCGGGAACTTCGGCTTCCATGTAATATGCAATTTTATATCCGTCGGTATATAAGGAGCTCGCCTCTCTTTGGGCCTCTGCCTCATCCTGATATGAACTTATCTGTATGGTGTATTTGCCTTTTATCTCGTCGGTTATTTCTTTTATGCCAAGATCATCTATGCTTCTTTCCATTGATTTAGGCATGCTTGAAGGGGCTGGTGATTTTTCCTGTTCCTGCCCTAGTGTTATTACGGGGCCTTCTGCGTCTGTGACCTCAACGCCCTGATCTTTAGACGCTGTTTTTGTACCAGTTCCGGCCTCAAGTTCTTCTATCCTTTTTTGGTTGTCTTCCAAGATGGCCTGGCAGTCATTTTGAAGGATGTTCTTACCTATCCTTATCCCAACTGCAAATATGAGAGCGCCTCCGATAAGGAACAGGATGAATAAGAGTAGAAGTTCACCTTTTTTTATTGTGTAATGATTTTGTGAGCTTTCCATATTCTCACCTCTTGAAGGTTTTTTACTCTGACTTGTTGAAAAATGCCAGCAATTTGATATGTTAACAAAAAAGAGAGGTCCTTTTATGATAATAGTGACTGGAGCGGCAGGTTTCATCGGAAGTGTAGTGGCACAAAGCCTTTTCAGGCAGGGTGCCAAAGATTTGATATTGGTCGATAAGTTCTCTAAGCAGGAAAAATGGAAAAATATATCCAGCATGAACTTCAAAGAGTTCGTAGACAGGGATTCTTTCCTGGACAGGCTGGAAAAGGGTGAGTTCGGAAAACCTGAAGCTGTAATACACATGGGGGCCTGTACAGACACAACAGAGTTCAACATGGACCTCTTGGTCACACAAAACTACGAGTACAGCAAAAGGCTTTGTTCATGGTGTCTCAACAACAGCGTTAGGTTCATATATGCATCTTCAGCGGCTGTATATGGCGACGGATCAAAAGGTTTTAGCGATCTGGATGAACTTACTCTGGGAATGGAACCGCTTAATCCTTATGGGTTCTCCAAACTGCTTTTTGACAGGTGGCTCATAAACAATAAATTATCGGGTTCTGTTGTCGGGCTCAGGTTCTTTAATGTGTTCGGACCGAACGAATATCACAAGGGCAAGATGAGCAGCATAATATACAGGTCCTTCCCGATGGCCAAAAAGGAAGGAGTTGTGAGGTTGTTCAAGTCCTACAAGAAGGACTTTGTGGACGGAGGACAGTTAAGGGATTTTGTATATATAAAGGATGTGGTCAAGGTCGTTCAGTTCTTTATGGCTAACGACAAGGCAAAGGGCATCTTTAATTTAGGTACAGGAAAAGCACGTTCGTTCAGCGACCTTGCTTCTGCTTTACTGGACTCACTTGGTAAAAAACGTTTGATAGAGTACATAGATATGCCTGAAGAGATAAAGAACAAATACCAGTATTTCACTCAAGCTGATGTGAGCCGTCTTAGAGCTGTGGGATATAAGGATGAGTTCAGCTCTTTAGAAGCTGCGGTTAGCGACTACGTTCAGGGTTACCTTGTACCCGGCAAGAATTATTAAGCATTTCATAGAGCATACAGAACGATCTTGGTGAATGTTCCAGCACAGAAGAGTGCATCTGCTCCATCCTGTATAACTGTTCTTTCGGCGAGCTTATCTTGGTAAGTTCAGGTATAAAACCAGTTTCATGAAACAAGAACATGCAGAATTCGTAGCTTGTATTTATCAGCTCGTCTTTTTTATTCCCTGGCATGCTGTTGATATGATCTATTGCGTCCATTACAGAGTTAAAGAAAACAGCGCCGCTTTTACCTGCAGGCTCCATGTGGTTTAGCAGCAGCGATGATAATTCGAGTATGTAGCAGGCTGATATATATTTGTTCATGTCAGAGCCGATCTTGTCGTAAGTGCTTTTTACTTCTTTAACAGCACTTATGCTGAAAGTAGTATCGTTGCTGTTTTGTTTTGGGCTGAACTCTACGTCCATGACCTTGAAATATTCCAGCGAACCCTTGAACCTTTTTGATATCCTCTTGCCTCCAAAAGCGAAGGCCTTTATAAGACCGCGTTCTTTTGTAAGGCAGGTCACGACCATGTGTCCATCGCCGAAATCCCTTTTTGCGAGTATCACGGCAGTATCAACAAATGATCTGTTTAAAATAGGTTCCATGAATTTGGTATTATATCCACAGACAAAAGATACTTAGACAAAGAGATGTATACAGCAGAGGCTATTATTACCGATATGCCGATTATGATCGGCGCAGAGACAGGAAGGTATGATTTGCTTTTTTTCCTGAAAATAAAAGGTATTGAGCCTCCTACAATTGAGCCTATCACTATGTTGGCTAGCATTACAATGGTCACAACGAGGTGATCCTTTATGTTGCCTTCTGTATAGAAGAAAAGGATGGTGCCGAATATAGCGGAGCACAATAAACCGAATATGGCGCCTATCTTAAATTCAAGTTTCACTATTTCCATGATGTCGGTTATCTCTAAAAGGCCTATATCAAAATCCCTGGACGTAGAGCTTGATGCCTGGAAAGCTATCAAAGCCGGAAGTATCACAAGAACAGGGAACGACGATAAAAGTTCAACTATCTGCGGATCAAGAAAGGATATATTTATGGATATTATGTACGAGGATGTCAACATTAGGACCAGAGATATCAGCGTCATTATAGAACGTGCCTTTATAGGGTTCTTTATAGACAAGGAACCGGATATTTCCTGTACATCCTTGCTGATCTCTTCTTCTGTTATATAGGCTATGTCGTCGGCACTTATTAAACCCAGCATCCTCTTTTCACTGTCCACTACCGGAGCCTCTATCAATCTGTACCTGTTAAAGATGGAGATGGCTTTACTCTGATGTACGTCTATATCTATGGTTACTATGTTGTTATCCATTATCTTTGAAAGGATGGTGTCTGCCGGGTAAGTCATTATGTGCGAGATAGGTGCTGAACCGCAGACCTCTTCTTTCTTGTTCTTTAAATATATCTTAACGTAAGAGTCTGTGTGACCCTTGCTCTTTAATTCCTTTATTGCCTGGGAAACAGTCTCGTCTTTATCCATCAGGATATATTTTGTGCTCATTATCCCGCCAGAAGTGTCAGGGGCGTACTTCAAGAGGTTATTAAGTATGCTGGCTGTCTCTTTTTTTAATAATTTTAATACAGCATCAGCATCTTTAGACGGCAAGGAGCCTATTATATCTGCACAGTCATCAGGGTTCATTATCCCAAGTATCTCTGTCAGCCTTTCTTTCTTGAGTACGTTTATGGCCTTGGATATGGTGGGCTTGTCCTTTATCGCTGAGATTATCTTTGCGGCGATCTTGTTGTCATTTATGTGATCAAAGAACTGCTTCGTGTTCTCTGCGCTCATTACACTAAGTGCTGTGGCCATATCTGCCGGATGCACCCTTTCCGCCAGGGTCCTGATGTTCCTGGCATGCTCTGTTTTCAAGAGCTTTAATATGGTCTTACGAAGTATAGAAGTTTTCACAACGAACCAGGATTAGCATAAGTAATTGAAATTGTAAACAAGACGCTGTCTTGACGCAGCGTTTAAGGCTTCCCTTTATAGACCTTTGACACAGAGGGCTTTATATCGTAATAGCTATGAGTTAGGGAGTATAAAATGAAGAAAATTGGCATTAGCGCGATCGAGTACTATCTTCCAGAAAAGATCATAGATAATGATTTTTTTGAACATGCGAAGAACGATTTCCTTGAAGAAAAAGTAGGTATAAAAGAAAGACATATAGCAAGAGAAGATCAGGCTACAAGCGACCTAGCGGTTAAAGCAGTTAACCAGTTGATAGAGAAGAACAATATAAATAGGGACGAGCTGGACTTTATAGTACTTTGTTCTTTAAGCCCAGACTATGTGCTTCCTCAGACTTCTTCACAGGTACAGACCCTTTGCGAGCTCCCTACGTCCATATATTCTATTGATGTAAGGATGGGATGCACTGGTTTTGTCCATTCACTTTCTGTGGCCCAAAGCCTTATAGCCGGTATGGGTTTCAAGAAAGGACTTGTCGTTACTGCTGACAAGTTCTCTATATATCTAAGTTACAGGGACTATACGGTTGACACACTTTTCAGTGATTCAGCAGCAGCCGTCCTTGTAGAAGAAGACCCAAAACTTTTTGAGATAGTAGCGCATGACTTTGGTACTGACGGCACCGGTGTTGAACACATAATCATACCTGCCGGAGGTTCCAGGCTCAGGATAAGTGAAGAGACTTCAAAGTTCGAGAGCATAAAACCTGGCATAGAACGTTCAAAGAATTACCTCTACATGAACGGAAGACAGGTCATGAAGTTCGCGAACAACACAGTTCCTTCATCAGCAGACAAGGTTTTCAAAAAATCAGGGACCACACTTCAAGACTTGGATTGGCTGGTACTCCATCAGGCCAACAAACTTATGTTAGAGAATATCGGCGAGCTTTTGGGCATAGATAAAGAAAAGAACTATATAAACCTCTGGAACAAGGGGAACACCATAGCTTCATCGATACCGATAGCGCTTAAAGAGATACTGGATAACAAGCAAAGGCTTAACCATGGAAGGCATTGGATGATAGTTGGTTTTGGTCTTGGCTTTGCCTGGGGTACTACTCTTTTAAAGTACGTCGGTAAGTAACGTAAAAATAAACTCCAAACATGAAGATGAACAGGCTGATGGCCTGCCAGATGGTTATGGCGTCAGCGCCTATAGTTGTCTTTGTGCCTATTGACCATTCAAATAGTTTAAGGAATGCCGCCTGGCCGACTCCTATGCCCGCAGGAGTTATTGGTATCGCCATTGTTAGCATCCCGGTAGGAACTATGAACAGATATGAACTTATGCTTAAAATACCAAAACCCAAAGCTCTCGTTATGATAAAGAAACCAAGTATGCAGAATATGTGATTAGCCATTGAGATCAAAAGTGCGTATGCCAGTATGCGTCTTTTATGTCTGTATATATGAAATGCGTCGTATAGTTCTCTTGCTATCCTGGAAAAAGGGATGTGGTCCATAAAATAATTGAACCATTTGGTCCTGCCTACCCTTTTTGAAAGACCTATTATTGAGAATATTATAAGCGCTATTAACGAACAACCCATTACTAAAGACAGACTTCTTAATGTTGCATGCTTCCATACTATTTCCATGTTTATCAAAAATCCTATGCAACATATTAACATTAGCCCCAAAAGGCCTATTACCCTGTCTAGTATTATGGTCATTACGGCAGAAGTCTTTTTGTCTGGAGCTTTTTTTATTATGTATGCACTTTTGATTATGTCTCCGCTTACAGCACCTGGCAGTATGGAGGAAAAGAAAAGCCCTATGTAGAAGATAGGTATAAGGTCCCTGTTGTTGCAGTATATGTCCTGCCCGCTTAAAAGGATCTTCCATCTGTAGTATGTCGTGGATAAGGCAAAAATTATTATAAGTATAGCCAGGGACAGCAACCACAAATTGTCTATTACTCTTGATATCGAATGAAGGTCAAGTTTGCCGGAGTAGATCATGTAAGCTACTAGGGCTATACCAAGTCCAGCCTTGAATATGTAAGCTAAAGTTTTCATTGCTAATGATATTTTATCACAATAAGCTTTTGCTTGGCTATGAGAGCTTTTATTTATCTCATAACGATATACTTGATATGGGGCAGCACCTATCTTGCGATGAGAGTGGGTGTTATGCCTGGGAGCGGTTTTGCTCCATTCATACTTGCAGGTTCCAGACTTGCCCTTGCGGGACCCATTCTTTTATTTATCTCCCACCTAAAGGGCAACAGCCTCAAGATAGACTTTAAGGAAGCAAAAAGGCTTTTCGTTTCTGGATGTCTTCTTTGGTTCACAGGCCACGGACTTATACTGTGGAGTGAACAGTATGTTGATTCAGGTTATACGGCTTTGATAATATCCTCACTCCCTGTTTGGGTATTGATAATGGATTCCATCTGGCAAAAAAAGCTTCCAAACTTTGTTCAGACTTTTCTGGTCTTGTTCGGCCTCATGGGAATAATACTACTGGTCTATCCAAAGATGGCGGGCTCAAAGCACAGCGACTTTATAAGTACTGTAATGATAATAATAGGGACTATAAGCTGGGGTGCCGGTTCTTTGCACCAGCAAAAATATCCTGTAAAAAGATCTTCGCTGACCAGCTCCGGCTACCAGCAGCTTTTTGCCGGGCTTGTGCTTTTATCCGCTTCTTTCATTATGGGTGAGCCAATGCCTCATCCTGTAGCTTCTGCATGGATAGCCTGGGCGTACCTTACTATATTCGGCTCTATAATAGCGTTCACAGTATATGTTAAGGCCTTAAAGGAATTCCCTGCGGCGATGGTCATGACCCACGCATACGTGAACCCAATAGTAGCGGTCATACTTGGATACATAATATTATCCGAGCCTATAAGCCCTATAATGATACTCGGCGGCGCAGTGGTCTTAAGCTCCGTTTTTGCAATAATACTCAGGAAAAAATAAGATGCATATATTGATATTGCTCTTATCATTAATATCGCCTCTACGTCCAGAGACCTTGGACCCTTATGACATATCTTTAAGTGATGGAGAGATAGAAGGACAATACAGGGATGAAGACGACATTAAGAAGGATGAGCTTGATATATATAACTCTTACAAGGGCCCTTCGAACTCTTTAATTAACACCGGTTTTGTGCTCTTTCCTTTCTATAACGACGGGGATGGGGAAAGTGCGGCTTTTGGTTTGGATGGCATGTATTATTTCAGGCGTAGCAAAGAGCCTCCGTACAGCAAGCCTTCTTATATAAGGGGTGTGATAGCCGCAGG
>JAKLHL010000045.1 GCA_022710165.1 Bdellovibrionales bacterium
ACCTTGAAGACCTAAGGTATCTGCTCACAAAAGCGACTCACAAGGAATGGGTAAATAGATTAAATGAAAGCAATGGACGTCTAACTAAAGAGCTTAGTGATGCTGTGGCTGACAAAGAAACTTTTAGGATATTCAAGAACAACTTTGCCGGTGATAACTATGGCCTGACCTACGGGCTTTTCTATATGGACTTTGAGAACGCCTCTAGTGCCACCAACTATCATTTAAAGGATGAATATTATCAAAGATTAAAACACATGGTACTTAAAGGACGTGTAAGCGCCAACCTTGTCGGAGTGAATAATGCTGAGCTTCTTTATAGAATAATAAGGAACATAAGGAAAAAGAGGATAAGTATCTCCGCTTTGGACCTTGGTACTGTGTGGACCAGTTGCCGTACCGAGCAGCTTTTTGAGCTTTTAAGCAAGATCAGGCAAAAAGACCCCTTGCTTATACTTAGCTACTATAATGAAGGCGTGCAAGAGCAGTTGGCGTTCACTTTTGGATATTTCCTCAAACACATGGACAAGAAAAAGTCCCTTAACGAAGTAATGGACCTTGAAAGACTTAATGCTGGTGAAAAGATAAACCCAGACATATTCAGTCCGCGCCAGGAAGAGATGTCACTTAGCGATATGCGTTTTTTATCTACGCTGGAACACAAGCGCGCGCTGTTGTTCGCACAAAGGGTCTACCCTTCTGTAGGTAAGAAAAAATTAGAACAGCTTTCTTTTGAACTTGGAGTAGCGCCCACCACTCTTTCAAGGTGGGAAAAAGAGCTTAGAGAGGATTATAAGAATTATCTGGAGACAGGCACACTGCCTAACAAATATCTGCTCGTCAATCCTGAGAGGCTGAATGACTTTTCGTTCAATGAACTTAAGTCACCTGAAGATAAGTATATAATGGCGTTCAGGATAGCTAACAAAGAACCAGCGACCTTGAAAGAGCTGGAGAGAAAATTGAACATCCCCTCAATGACCATCTCAAGAAAGGAGCTTAAGATAAAAAGAAAACTTGATGATTATCTTTCACAGCCCAAGTTATTGTATGAGAAGAAAAAACTAGTAGAGTCACTGCAGAGTTACTGCGACGCCCTTGATGTTGATGATATGGATGTTTTGTCTGACAAGTTCGTTAAGAAGGTCTTGTTGGAAGGTGCGGGCCCAGACCAAAGGTTCATGATATTCGGCGAGGAAGATGGGCTTAGGCGGACCTACGGGCTTTATGATCATTGGATGGAAAACCCGAACAGTGGCGATAATTTTGCCTACATAGTCCTTATGGGTGTGCTCCTTTTTGAGAAAGAAGATGAACTTAGCAGGACCGAATGTGTCTTAATAAGACAGGGATGCAATTTAGTCCTAGGAGATGCCTTGACCCCTGTCATAGAGGAAAGATTGGATAGAACGGCCAGGAGATATTTGACCCCTTTTAATAAGATCGATCAAAGGATGGAGCTTTTCGTTAAAAGGATGTATATGGACGGTGTACTCATAAAATTATGAATATGAAGAAACTGCTGATCTTAGTGTTCTTTATGATGATATGTGCAGATGCTTTTGCACAGCGTAAGCCCCGCGTACCTTACACCGATGAATATGATGATTGGAGTGTTTCTGACAAATGGTATTTGAAGCACGAAATATACGGGAACATGACATGGAAAGAGATAGCCTATGCTGTAGGCTTTTTAAAAGAAAAGGTCGCGATAAGCCCAAGGGCAAAACTCCAGGCTTTTCTTCTCAGGAATGATCTTAACGGGGTAAAATTAAAAGGTGTATCTTTTGACCAGCTGCATGTCGGTGACGACGGCCCGGTTGACCCGGACAGTTTCTTGTATGATTACAGCGAGCGTGTAAGCAGTCTAGGCTCAGAAAAATTCATATCTTTCCTTAAGGCCTTCATAGCCAGGGCGAAGATAGATAAAGGCGTGGTTAAACACGTTATATTTGGTGACGGTGACATCCTGATAGCCGACGTTAAAGTCCCTCACGGCGTAATGCTGAACGGGCCTGATTTTGAAGTGGCCTCGTACGGTACCATTACTTTCAGGCTAAGGCATCCAGACCAAGACGGAAAATACATTAAGGTTGACAGCGATAATAAAGCAGAGTTTGACCACGAGGCATATGTAATAGAGGTCTTTGAGGAGACTTGGAGGGATGTGGTCGGAGAGGAATACGCTGACTATGTTGCTTACTCGGTAGAGAATCCAAAGACCGATCTTTTTGATGTTGATCCGGTCCAGCAAGAGCAAAGTATGATAAAGCTGGAAAAGAGGTTCCTTGTCATAGACGGTAACCGTTATTGCAAGATCCCTTTTGGACAAGAGATAGAGGATATGGAGCTTTTGTCTGATAAGCTCATAGAAAAACTGCTGCAAGAAGGGTTTAGTTACGAAGTAAAGGAGATACTCTTTGGAGAGGAAAGATCTACCGGCGGCATGAGCTATAGTCTCTATGAATACTGGATGGATAATCTTGATAAGGGCGACAACGCTAACTACTTACTGTTAACCGGGGCATTGTTCTATAATGAGGGCAACCTCCTCGAAAGGAATACGACAGAAAGGATAAGAGCGGCTTACAAGACCGTTCTTGGTATGGATTTTGGACTAAGCCCCGAGTCTAAGATAAAGGAGCTTGTTAATAAATATCCTTCACAGGTAATTAACGTATCCCAAAAGTTCGATCTATCTGTTAAAAGTATATATGGAAAGAGTGAGATAAAACTATGAAGACCAGAACGCTTCTATTGGCTCTTACGCTTTTTGTTTTTTCCACGGGCCTTTATGCCCAGACCGATCAGGACAAGAAGGACCTTCTCAACATAGCCGAAAGAGGCTGTACTGGGGCTCATGTTGTCCGAATGAAGGGATTGTTGGAAAAATATCCTGAATTGATATCCCTTACTGACAGCGATGGTAATAGCCTTCTGCTCATAGCCGCAAAGTACGGGAACCTCACTGTCTTTAACTATCTTGAACAGGACCTTGGCTTTGATCCATACTCTGTAAATCCAAAAGGTATGAACGCCCTTTCAGTTCACATCTATGAAACACGCATTAGTGTTCTTATGCCGTTCATTAACTGGCTGCTTAATCATTATGACGTGTTAAGATTAGTTAACACTCCAGATAACGACGGTGTTTATCCAATAATGCATGCAGCAGACAAAAAATATCTATACCTTATAAAAGAGCTTCACGAGAAGTACGGAGCAAAGCTGGACGTTTCCGACAAAAAAGGCGTTACACTTGCAATGAGGCTGGCTGGACTTGGTGATACGACCAGCGTTAGGTATCTAAAAGACAGGGGTGTTAAGTTCAGCGCCGTAGATGACAACGGTAATAATGCAGCCTGGTATGCAAGGGCAATGGGTTTAAGGTTCCAGCTTGCATGGGAAATAGAGGACTACATAGCCAAAGAAGGGGAGATCATAAGGCTGAACGGTCTGGACCTTGAAAAGACCAGGGTGTCCATGATGTTAAGGAAACTGGTCCGCAACGGTGATGTCACCATGCTTAAGGATTTTGTTCTTGGGCTTAGGAGCGATAACAATCCTTTGAAAGGGATGGCTTGGACCAACCTAAAGTATGATAACGGCGAGAGCTTGTTGCACATCGCCACTGAATCAGGTCATACAGATATGGTCGAGTATCTTTATAGTGTCGATCCGACCTTGTTAGTTACAAAGGATGATAACGATAAGACCCCTATGGACAGAGTTGACATAACCACGAATAAGGAGGTCTTTGAATTCTTAAGGGACCCTTTTAGCGGCGTAAAGAAAAAAATAATGGCTATGGACATAAGCCAGGACAAGAAAGACCTTATATTTGCCCTTCAAAAGTACGGCAATACTCTACCGACGACCGACTTTGACATGCTTTCAAAGTCTTTTATAGCCAAGATACTCATAGACGGTATGGATGAAGAGGCTGACCGTCTTTTGTTCGGACAGGACGAGGGGCTCTTTGAGACCTATGGCCTTTATGACTATTGGATGGAGAACCCGAACAGCGGTGATAACTATCAATACATTCTAATGATCGGCGCGTTGGTCTCCAGCAATAAAAAAGAGCTTAGAAGGATAAGTGCTAGTTCTATCAGGAAAGGTTATAGGCTGGTGCTTGGCAAACAATATGAAGATGCTGTAAGGAATAGCTCCAGGTTAAGCAAGGCAGTTGAAACTTATGACATGTTAATACCTGGACTCCCTAAGATGATAAATGCTGTTATTATAGGTATTTATGATAAACCGATCAAGATCAGGTAGCTTTAAAAGACTTGACAAAAAAGTTTTATTTTGTTATAATGTAAAAGCTTATAAATGTGAGAGAATTATATCAGTTTGGTATAATGGGTTCTAACGGAGGTACGTATGTTCAAAAAGATCAGAAAGCCCATTTTTCTTATAATCCCAATAGTAATATCTTTGGTACTAAGTTCGTGCTCTATGTTCGGTACTGGAAGTAAAAGAGGGAAGGCCCTTGACGACGGGACTGGAGGAGATGCGGCTTCATATACAAGCTGTGATCAGGTAACAGAGCTTGGTTCAAGCTGTACCTGCAGTGATGACACAGGTTCTGTAGTTATAAATTGTACTTCATGCTCTGATATGGATTATGATGGCGTGGATACTTGCTGTGAACTTAACGGTTCTTCAGGTTTTGCAGAAATAATAGCCTGTGTTGACGAGGACGACCCTACTACTCCAACAACTGTTGCGACCCCTGTGATAAGTCCTAGCGGCGGTGTTTATACTACACCAAAGACGATAACCATGACTACCTCAACAGCGGGGGCTGTTATACATTATACAAAATCACTGACTTCTGCAGAACCAGCAACACCGACTTGCAGTTCGCTAGTTTATGGTGGTTCTCTAGACGTAACGGTCAATACAAAGTTCAGAGCAAGAGCTTGTCTTGGTGCCTATTCATCGGCTCCAAGTTCTACCGTTGCGTATACGATAGATCTTCCTAATACAAAGTTTGTGCATGAGGGTCCTTCAATATGGGGCACTATGGCTGGGTTTTATACTATTGGTAGCGAGTATGCAGCTGTAGCCGGTATATTTGATTCAGATAACAAGGCAGACATCTTTGTGGCAGAGAATCCCATATCCTTAGACGAGGCAAGAGGGCTTGTTTCAACTGGAACGACTTTTAATGTGATAACTAACGCTGGGGTTGGCTACGCAAGCCTTGTAATGTCCTCAAGCAACTTTTTTACTCCTTTTGTAAGAGGTGATTTTAACAACGACGGACTTGATGATGTGGCCCTTGTCGGTAGAAGATCAGGCTGTCCTGCCGTCCTTGTAAAGAGTATGACAGGCTCTGTCCCTTGGCCTAATTTTTCACTTGTCTATGAGACATCGTCTTGCGTAGGCGCACAATATATAACGGATATAATGAATCAATATTGTCTTGGAGGTGTTGCCGGTGATTTTAACGGTGACAGCAAGGACGATATAGTTATCTTTAGCAAGGACATGGCTACATCCAATACCGATCTACATCTTATGGCCTCAATAGGGACCGATTTTTCTGATGCTGTTCAAAAGAATACCTGGCCTAACACACCTGATACGATGAGCTCAAGTTATGGTGGCAGTTATAGCTCAGTGTTCTCTGATCCTCTTGCAGGTGATTTTAACAGCGATGGTAAACTTGATATAGCACGCTTCTATAGAGGCGGGACTGGTTCGGCAGCAGGTGCTTACAAGATCCTGGTATTCATAAATAGTGGAAGCGGCAATTTTACAGTAAATACCTCTGGTCTTTTCTCTGGTGTATTCAGCAACGCCAGTGATGTTGGCCAGAACAAACGAATAGTAGTCGGGGACTTTACGGGTGATGGAAAGCCAGATCTTGCCGGTGTTTTCAACTCTTCACCTTTTATAAGGGTTTGGGTGAACACAGGCACAGGATTTAACTACCAGACCGGCTGGTGGAGCTCTACTGATACTGCTCCTGCTCTTTGTTATACAATAGTAGCAGATGATTTTGACGGTGATACTGCCGATGATATAGCTTGTCTTGACAAGAACGGATCGAATACAGATATGCATGTTTGGTTGTCCAGGCCGTAAGGCTTGTATATATGGAGGTACGTATGTATAGTAAATCTAGATTTAGTTACCTTATTGCGGTCACGATCATACTAGCGTTAATAAGTTCATGTTCGCTCTTTGATGGAGGCGGCAAGAAAAGAGGCCGCGGCCTTATAGGCGACCCTTCGACGGTGACGCCAGAAGTTGTTGCCACAAACCCTGAAGGCAACTGTCCTGTGGGTTATCAACTTTTCTACGGTGAATGCTATCAAGATTGTCCTGTAGGTTATACATTCTCTTATGTAAGCGGTGAGGTCATTTGCGTTAACGGTACACAACAAGGTGGCACGACAGATGATTGTACTTCTTGTAACAGCAATCAATATTGTTTGAACGGAAGCTGTGTAGCCCTTGTTCCGCTGGGAGGCCTATGCTCTGGTCTTTCTCAGTGCGTTTCAGAGGCTGATATATGTGCACCATGGGCTTCTGGATATCCTGCAACATGTATGGGGTTCGATGGTACTGTATGCAGCATGTCCCTCAGCAATCCGGATTCACAGTGTTATGATGGAAGATGCAGGAACGGCGGATGCTGGCAGAAAGGCAATGGTACAGTAGGCGCAAAGTGTAACTGGAACAGTGATTGTAACTCTAATAACTGTAATGTTAATGGATATTGCGTTGATAACACTCCTCAGGGAGCATGTAATGCCGACGTAGATTGTAACGTAGGCGGGCAAGAAGAACAGCAACTGCAATTGAATACGTCTAAAGTTGATGTCATAAAGTCCCTTTTTATGGCTGAGCTTAATGCACAAATAAGCGGTGGTTTGGTCGTCTATACGCTAGACTCAAAGTTCTGCGGACAGGACCATCAGTGCTATAACAAGCTTGCTTATGGTCAGACCTGCGGGACTAATATTGCAGGGAACAAAGACAACACATGTAGCTCAGGTATTTGTAGGCCGTCAAACAATACTTGTGGTTGCGGTACCATAAATCACTGTCCTCAGAACCCAAGGCATTACTGTGATACAGCGACTCACGCATGTATAGCAGGGTGTACAGATCCTGGTACTATCGGTGCCTGCCCTGCAGGTACTCACTGTGTTAATAACACGATATGTGATCCGGACTGTGTAACTTATAATCCTCCACAGGCAGGACTTGGTCCTAACAGTCCTTACAAGGATTCATGTTTAAAGCAAGAGAACAACACTTATTGCAAGACTGCAACAGGGCTTTGCAATCCTAAGGTGTCAACTTATGCCGCTGTTTGTGCAGAATTTATCCAGACCGGCGGATATTACTCAACAGGCGGTTATAACTATACTCAGGCTCAAAGCGATTGCAGCAGAGCTTGTATGTCTGGTGTAGTACTAGGCTTAATGGGGCCGGGCGATGTGCTTACCTTTGAATATATGAACCAATATAATAACATACCTCCTGCTTATGCTTGCGGCTGCAGCAATAGCACTCATTGTGCAGGCGGATCTCAACCATACTGCCATACATATACGGGCAGACCAACATGGCTAGGTGTCTGCGGTTCTTCTGCATACGCTGGAGATGCATGTGCTGGATCTTGCGGAACGAGCAGTCTAACTTGCATAAGTAATATTTGTAAAGCCCCGATAGGCTCTTCATGCCCATACATTAATGGAGCAACTCAACCATCATTATGTCAGACAGGGTACTGTGATTCTTCTGGTAAATGTTCATACAGCAACGGGCATTCTTGCACTTCAGATTCTCAGTGTGCTACAACCTCGATCTGTCACTCAGGAATATGCATAACAAAGTACTCTCTAGCTAATAATTACGCTTGTACCAAGGATACCGCATGCTCAAGCCACATATGCAACACAGCTTATAATAAATGTATGAGTGCGTTGCCTTCTGGTGGTGAAGACCTCTGCAAGAGGAACATAGAGTGTAAGCCTGCATCAACGAGTTCCCCATATTATGGCTACTGCTGTGACAATGGAGCTAATAATATCACTACTATAGGTCACTGTACGACTAGTTACACATACATGGGTAGTGGCAATTATAGCTCATACCCAGGCGGTTATTGTCAATTTGCAGGATATGGATATCCAGAATAATATATACAGATAGTTTTTAGATCTAAGATCTTAAAGAGGGGAGGGCCTGATGTTTAACAAAGTAAGATTTGTAGTGTTCGTTGTGTCTGTAACTATGCTTTTGTCGTCGTGTGGCATGTTTGGCCAAGGAGCTAAGACCAAAAGGAGTTCTAATTTGATCGGCTCCGATGGGACTTCAGGTGTGATACAGAATGAATGTCCTGAGGCAAATACTTTACCGATAGGATGTTCTTGCGAGGAAGAGTCAGGCTCTATAGTGTATACATGTCCAGACTGTCAAAGTATGAGCTATGATGAAACATACTGTGAATGTGATAATGGAGAGATCACCTGTAATTATGGGAATATTGGTACTGACGATACAGTAGTAGTTAACCCCCAATTCTCTCCAGTGGGTGGTTCTTATAATGCCGCTCAGACAGTATCGATAAGCACTTCAACAACTGGAGCTTCTATTCACTACACAATTGGCAGCTCAACTCCAACTTGCAGCAGCACTATCTATACAAGTCCTTTAGCGGTATCAACGACTAAGACCATAAGGGCCATAGCCTGCAAAACAGGGATGACTAATTCCGGTGTTGCCACAGCTTCATATAATATGAATCTTTCAGCGGCAGCTATTCCTGCCTTTAATCCAGCTCCTAACACATATTCATCAGGGCAAAATGTTGCCATAAGCACTGTTACTAGTGGTGCTACAATAAAATATACTACCGACGGATCTGTTCCGTCCTGCAGTGTTGGGACCACCTATAGCTCTGCTATATGGGTTCCTTCGACGATGACTATAAAAGCTATTGCTTGTAAGACCGGCATGAGTAACTCTTCTGTTACAACTGGTACTTATACTATTAACTTAAGTTCAGTTGCTGCACCGGCTTTTTCTCCTACACCCGGCACATTCAATACCACAGAGAATGTTAATGTAAGTATTAGCTCAGGGACTTCAGGAGCATCTATATATTACAAGATCGACGGTTCTAATCCTGACTGCGCTGTGGGGACACTCTATAGCGGCTATATACCACTAGCTGCTACTACGACTATAAAGGCGATAGCATGCAAGAGCGGTTTTAATAAGTCGTCAATATCCACTGGCACATATACCATAGTTGACCAGGCTACATGTTCAGGTTCTTGCACAAGTCCAGGCACCGAGCATCCTTCGGCTACCTGTACTCCAGCAACATGTGGTACTCAAACTTCTACCAGAAGCTGTATATGTCAGAATCGACCAACTGTTTGGGCATGTGAGTGCGATACTTATTATGGACCTCATTAATAGTTCTTTAACAGAGGCTTTATAGCCCTGTCAAAGATGCCGTGAACATAGGCGATAGCCATGCCATAATTTGTAATGGGAATATTCTTGTCGGTGGCGTGCTTTATCCTGTTCAATATCTGCTTTCTTGTGAGCATACAGCCGCCGCATTGTATTGCTAGGGCGTAATCTTTATCTGGGATGCTGTCCTGGCTTGCGACGATATCAAAATTAAGTTTTTTACCGGTGAACTCACTTATCCATTTTGGTATCTTTACCCTTCCTATATCGTCGTGAGTAACATGATGAGAGCAAGACTCTAATAGTAATATATTGTCGTTATCCTTTAACTTAGATATTTGTTTTACCCCGTTAATATAAGTCTCAAGGTCTCCCTTTAGACGTGAAAAGAGTATGCTAAAACTTGTTAGAGGGATGTCCTTAGGGACTTCCTTGTCTGCTTTTTTGAAGGCCTGACTGTCTGTCACCACAAGTTTTGGCCTTGTTTTTACCTTCTCAAAGAAAAGGCTTATTTCTGTCTCTTTTATTGTTACAGCGATGCAGTCTTTGTTAAGTGTATCTATTAGGACTTGAGCCTCTGGAAGTATCATCCTCCCCTTTGGAGCCTCTGTATCAAGAGGGGTTATCATAAGGATGAGGTCACCTTTTTCTACAAGTCCGTCCAGCAGTGACGGGTTCTGGAAGGCTGATTCTG
>JAKLHL010000046.1 GCA_022710165.1 Bdellovibrionales bacterium
AAGAATTCGTAAAGAATATCGATGGTCCGAACGTTAAGACAGGAAAGACCAAGATGGACCTTGCTGAACAGCTTATGAAAGACATAGAGACTTTTAAGGCCACAAATAACTGCGAAAGACTTGTTATGGTATGGTGTGCTTCTACAGAAGCTTATAGGGAACAAACCAAGGCTCACTCTTCTTTGAAGAATTTTGAAGAAGGTCTTAGGAACAATGATCCTTCTATAGCTCCTTCTCAGATATACGCTTATGCATCATTAAAGATGAAGGTCCCGTTCTGTAACGGTGCTCCTAACCTTTGTGTTGATACAGACGCTATTCAGGAACTTGCAATGGAGAACAGGGTCGCAATATCAGGAAAAGATTTCAAGACAGGCCAGACACTTATGAAGACGATCCTTGCTCCAGGGTTCAAGGCGAGGATGCTTGGCGTTAACGGTTGGTTCTCAACTAACATACTTGGGAACAGGGACGGAGAAGTCCTTGATGATCCAGAGAGCTTTAAGACCAAGGAAGTTTCTAAGCTTTCAGTTCTTGATACTATTTTACAGCCTGAACACTATCCTAGTCTTTATAGCGACCTTTATCATAAGGTCCGCATAAATTATTATCCTCCTCGCGGGGACAACAAAGAAAGCTGGGATAATATAGATATAGTAGGCTGGATGGGCATGCCTATGCAGATAAAAGTTAACTTCCTCTGCAGGGACTCCATACTTGCAGCACCTGTGGCATTAGACCTTGCATTGTTCACAGACTTTGCACAGCGTGCAGGATATAGAGGCACACAGGAGTGGTTGTCATTCTATTATAAATCACCAATGGCAGCTAAGGGACTTCATCCAGAGCATGACCTTTTCATACAGCTCATAAAACTGAAAAATAATCTTCGTTATGCTATGGGCGAGGACCTTATCACCCATCTTGGCGTGGAATATTACGACTAATCTTTTTGCTTTATAGTTTCTCTTGATAGCTTTATCGCCTCATCGAAAGATGGGGCGATATTGTTTTTACCCACGAATTTTTCTATTCCCATTTTCCTTATTACTTTATGAGGCTGTGCTGAGATCTCTGCTAATATGACCTTTGAACCTCGTTTTGTTGCGCTCTTAACGAAGGATTCAAGGGCGAATGCTGCGGTTGAGTCCATTGCGGGGACGTTCCTCATCCTTATGATGAATGCTTTAGGCGCCAGGCTTATCCTGCTGAATTCATCGTTGAACTTGTCTGCCACGCCAAAGAAAAGCGGTCCGTTTATCTCGTAAACTGATACGCCAGCAGGGACTTTTTTCCTGTCCGTGGCATCAGGGTCCATGTCTTCAGGCAGCGCCTGCTCGTCGGTAAATAGCTTTTTATTGGCCTGTACGCTTGTTACGTCACTCATCCTCTTCATGAAAAGAAGCGCTGCAAAGACCATTCCGAATTGAACTGCTACCGTAAGGTCAGAGACTACCGTAAGCACAAAAGTTATCAGCATTACGGCGAGGTCGCTTTTTGGGGCCTTGAACATCCTCTTAAAGACATGCAGTTCGCTCATATCCCAGGAAACTATGAACAATACACCGGCCAGACCAGCCAGAGGTATGTATGATGCAAGAGGTGCAAGGAACATCACGAACAGAACAATTACTGCTACGTGTATGATGCCAGCGAGAGGAGTTTTTGCCCCGGCCTTAATACTGGTCGCCGTTCTTGCTATAGCACCTGTAGCAGGGATACCGCCAAAGAAAACTGATCCTACATTGGCTACACCTTGTCCTACGAGTTCAGTGTTCGAGTAGTGTTTATCGCCTGTCATTGCATCAGCGACAACAGCACAGAGCAGTGACTCTATAGCTGCCAAAAGGGCTATGGTAACAGCGTCAGGAAGTACAGCCCTGAACAATTTTATGCTCATTCCCGCAGGTACTGCAAAATGAGGTAGCTTTGATGGGATACCGCCGAACTTAGAGCCTATGGTCTGTATGTCGAGACCTAGATACCAGGTTATTACCGATACCAGAAAAATGGCTATAAAATGTGCCGGTATCCTTGGATATATCTTTCTTGCAGTTATTATCGTCGCTACTGTGACAACACCGATTATGGTGACAACTGGGTCTATACTTGAGAAGTGGTGTATGTATGAATCCCATTTTTCAAGGAACTCAGAAGGGACGTTCTTTATGCTGAGCCCAAAGAAGTCTTTTACCTGAGTAGAAAAGATCAGTACGGCTATACCGGTCGTAAAACCAGTTGTTACAGGCTGAGGAATGTACTTTATATAAGTACCAAGCCTCATCAAGCCAAAGATTATAAGGAAGATACCCGCAAGTATAGTTGCTGCGACAAGGCCCTTGTAGCCGTGCCTTGCTATTATACCGTAGATTATGACGACGAAAGCGCCAGTTGGTCCGCCTATTTGATATCTGCTTCCACTGAGCATTGATATAAGGAATCCGCCTACGATGGCTGTGAAAAGCCCTTTTGCCGGGCTTACACCCGACGCTATGGCGAACGCCATTGCCAGAGGAAGTGCAACTATACCGACAGTCAAGCCTGCAAAAACGTCGTTAAGCAAGAACTTTGCCTTAAGTCTTTTGAAGACGTTGGGTATGAAAAAAAGCTCTATGGCCTTTGGCAGCCAGCGGCCGCCTATCCTTCTTTCTGCATTATTCATGTTTAGCTAATTCTATTACCTTGAGCTGCTTTTGGTCAAGGGATGGCTGTTCGATTTATTTCGCAGAGCATAAAACCGATCTAAAAATTAAAAGGGGCTCGGCTTAAAGCCGAACCCCTTTGAAACAGTATTCCTATCTAAAGACTATCTACGGTCTTCTTTAGGTCTTGCTTCGTTAACTCTGACGTTTCTTCCGTCGAGCTCTTTTCCGTCCAACTGCTGGATGGCTGTTGCAGCGTCATTGTCGTTAGCCATTTCAACAAAGCCAAAACCCTTTGAACGACCAGACTCATAGTCTGTGATCACTTTTGCAGAAACTACTTCTCCATAAGCAGAAAACACTTCGTTCAACTTCTGATCATTCATACTGTAAGGCAAGTTGCCTACATACAATTTCTTTCCCATGTTCAAAAAATCCTCCTTCGAACAAAAATAAGCGGCAGGTTGTTCCTGCCACATCTAGCCTTTTATGGCATATAACATTGATATGTGTCAAGCCGATATTTATGTTATTATTAGGGGGTTGGAGGGGTTTTTGACACGAAAAAGCATATTATTTGAGCTAGATTTCCATCACTACTATGTAGAGGATGCTTTATCTGTAGTTGAAGGGATAATAAATCAAGTGAGGATGGAAGGCGGATCAAAAGACTGCAGGTTCATAACCGGCAGGGGTAGGATACAAAGATCGCTCATGGTACTGTTAAAGGAAACCTATGAGCTCGAGCCTGTGATACCTTTATCAAACACCGGCGTTATAGACGTGTATATTTTCTAGAAGAAAAGTGCTACGCCCCCGGATATCCAATGTGGCGCATCTTTTATATTGATCCCGAATTCAAATATAAGGTCCAGTCCGTTAAGTGCAGGTATTGCCGTTCCCATGAACCAATTTGCACAAAACAGTGAACCGCCGCTCAACTTCCAATTAAGGTCCAAGCCGGTCGAGATACTAAATTTTTTGAATCTATGCGATATTATTGGAGTTATGTCCAGAAACATCTCTTCCTGATAATGAGGTCCTGCAGAGATGGATATGTCTAGCCATTCATGTTTTAGGAGCTGGTACTCTATGTCCCCTCCAAAATAGAAAGGCACGGTACCGGTCCCGATCCTTAGGTCCATATCAAGATCGTCAAGTATTCCATAGCCCAGGTGGAAGTTTGTCATGAAATCGTTCGGGTCCAGTAATGCTTCTATTTCTGCTCCCACCATTACTGTGTTTGGGCTTAGTGTTGAAGCCGTCCCGAACACCTCAGCTTTCACAGATAGAGAGAATAAGAATAAGACTACCAGTAGGGATTTTTTCATTTTTTCCTCCACGACACGCCTTTTTTGATTTGCTATTTTTATTTTGCTGTGACTATTTTGTCAATCATGGAAAGGGTCTTGATAATAGGTGCGTCCTCTGGGATAGGAGAAGCTCTGGCTAGGGAATTCTCTTTGAGGGGATATGTCGTCGGGATGGCTTCAAGGCGCATTGAACTTTTGAACAGGATAAAGCAAGAACTTCCAAACACCTCCTATGTAAAGCATCTGGACCTTTTAAGACCAGACGAAGCCCGTCTGGCCCTTAGAGAATTGATCTCAGAAATGGGAGGAGCCGACATTATCGTTATAAACTCTGGGGTAGGACATGAGAACGCCGAGCTTGTTTGGGAGCTTGAGCGTCCAAGTATCGACGTAAACGTTCTTGGCTTTACCGCTATGGCCGTTGAAGCATCAAACTATTTCATTAAAAAAGGCAGAGGACATTTGGTTGGAATATCGTCGGTGGCAGGCCTTAGACCGTTCAGACTTGCCCCGGCATATGGAGCCTCAAAAGCGTTCATTATCTTTTACCTTAAAGGCCTGAGGCATAAGTTCAAAAAACAGGGGGTGGACGTTGTAGTGACGGACATAAGGCCCGGCTTTGTGGATACGCCACTTACTGAAGGCAACACAAAGATGTTCTGGGTGTCTACTTCGCAAAAGGCCGCTGAACAGATCTTTAATGCTATCAAGGCCAGGAAAGAGGTGGCATATATAACTAAAAGATGGAGGCTGATAGCTTTTATCATCGGGTTAGTGCCGGATTTTATTTATAACAGATTATAATGGTGGTATCCTGTTAAAGATGAAAAGGAACCTTTTTGTTATTATAGTTAGCTCACTTATCATTTCCTCAAATTGTCATGCATTCAACTATGCCGGTATAGGGTTTGGCCCCTCGTTCGCCCTTAAGGGTTTTGAAGGGACAAAGTTCTTCATCAACGGCGAGTGGAAGCCTCATAAATATATCGGGACCCGCTTCATGCTGGGTTTTCCAGACGGTGTTTGGTTCGGGGTTGGGCTTAATTTTACCTATACAACCACTGATAAATTCTCGAAAAAATTCAAATGGAGTTTTAACGGCGGCGTGCCTTTTATTATCAATATTCACAAGACCTACCATACTGCGTTCATTGGATTGAATACTGGCACATCCTTTTCCTTCGATATAGACGGCAGGAACAAGAACTATCTTTTTATTACTCCCGTAGAGTTGTTCTTCTTTCCGGTGACCTGGAGGCTTGCTCCTAACGGAGGGATGGACCTTGATTCAAATGTTTCGCTTGTAACGTCGATGGGGCTTAGGGTGGCCATATGAAGAAGAACTGGCACGAGGTAACTGCTGATAAGGCCCACATAAGCAAAGAGAAGGCAAAGGCTAGGGAGCTAAAGAACAGCCCCTGGTGGAGACAAAAACTTAAGGAAGGTATCTGCCACTACTGCGGCGGAAAATTCCCAGAAGAGGAACTTACCATGGACCATATAGTCCCTATAGCCAGAGGCGGGAAATCGAACAAAGGCAATGTGGTCGTCTCATGTTTTAACTGCAACCAGAACAAGGGCCTTGATACGCCGGTGGACTCAATATTGGACAAGATCTTCAAGAAAGGCAGTGAATGAAGAATAAGGAACTCTACATCATAATTGCAGCAGGTTTTTTGCTGAGGGTCATAACGTCATATTTTGCATATGGCTTTATGGCTTTTGATGAGTATTTTTTTGGCATGGACCCGGCAGGATACAAGCTCTTGGTGGATAACTCTTATCAATTTGCACACACTGCAAGGACTCCGATCCTGTTCTTGTTCGATTATTATCTTTTCTTATTTGGCAACAAGGTCTTTGGGATAAACTCCCCTCTTGATCTTATACGGTTCGCCTCGATGGTTTTGGGGCTTATAAGCACTGTTTGCATATGGATGTCTTATAAGATAGCGGAGAACCTTGGAGAAAGTAAGAGGACGGCCTTGATGTGTGCGTTGCTGTCCAGCCTGTACTTTGTAATGCCTTTTATCAGTACGAGGCTGATGATAGAAAGTTTGAGCGGTATAGCTATAGTGATCGGTCTTTATTTTTGGTCCAGGAAGGGCTGGTTCTGGTTCGCTTTTTTTATAGGTCTTTCAAGTATGTTCAGGTTCCAGAGCGGCGTATTATGCATAGCTGCTTTCTTGTATTTGGTCTTTACTGAAAGGAAGGCCTTGCCAAGATTTTTGGCAGGCGGGTTCGTTGTGTTATTACTTCAGGTGATCCTGGACTATAAAATATTTGGCGGGTTCTTAACGTCGCTGATAAATTATGCTGCTGAACAATCTACTGGCATATTCGAGCACAGCAGACAGCCTTGGTATAATTTTGTGCTTTTGTTCATAGCGTTGAGCATTCCTATAGCCAGCATAGTTACACTTCCTGCTTTTTATAAGGCAGGGGTGAAATACAAGATGCTTGGTTTTACTTTCATATTCTTTGTTGTTACCCACTGTTTCTCTCCACATAAAGAGGATAGGTTCATGATACCCATGATACCTATGTTCTTGATCATGACAGGGCTTGGGCTTGAAAAGATAAGGACTTACTTTGAGGACAAGGGCTTTAAACCCCTCTACAGGCTCTGTGTGTCGTGGTTCTGGATATTTAACTTCATACTTTTGGTGCCGGTATCAATAAGTCCGACCATGAGCAATGTGATAGACGCTATGGACTATTCAAGGAAGAACGGCGCAGAACTTTTTATAAGCGATAGTCCGATGATAACGAGGATGTTCGTTGGATACAAGGGCATAAAACCTGTGCTCAAGGAAAAATGGAAAGAAGAGCTTTGTTCACCAGAACTCAAAAAAGGTCCGCATGGTTATTTTATTCACAGCATATTCCTGCCTTCAGAGACCAATATAGCCGAACAGGCAAAAGCTTGCGGGGTCAACTTGTCTTATGTTGGTAATTTCAGGGGGGGATACATAGACAGGCTTGTTGCCTACCTAAATCCAAAGTTCAATTACCGCAGGGCTAACGGACATTTATACCGGCTCGTTCCTTGACATGCTGCGTAAAATGCAATAATCCCATATGTGTTTTTCCACTATCAATGGGAGGGCTCCTTAAACCATGAAACAAGATTCTTCTGTCCCAAGAGTTGAGATCAGGATCAATGAGTGCAAAGGCTGTCATTTGTGCATAGCCGCATGTCCAAAAAAAGTGCTTGAGCCTTCTGGTTGTTTTAACAACCAGGGCTATAACTATGCCAAGTACAAAGGCGAAGGGTGTATAGGTTGCGGGATATGTTTTTATTCCTGTCCAGAACCCGGAGCTATAACAGTATATAAGAAGGAGAATTAATCTATGCAGAAAGAATTCATAAAAGGTAACGAAGCTGTTGTAAAAGGTGCCATCCTTGCTGGTTGCACCCATTATTTTGGTTATCCAATAACTCCTGCAAGTGAGATCGCCCATGCGGCTGCTTACTATTTGCCGCCATTCGGTGGTACTTTTATACAAGCAGAGAGCGAAGTCTCTGCAATAAACATGGTCTACGGTGCTGCAGGTGCCGGCGTTAGATGCATGACAGCATCTTCAGGACCTGGTTTTAGTTTGAAAGCAGAAGGCATTTCATATTTGGCAGGAGCTGAGCTTCCATGTGTTGTAGTGGACGTCATGAGAGCAGGACCTGGTCTTGGAAATATATTCCCTGAGCAGGGAGATTATAATCAGGTCGTAAAAGGTGCCGGGCATGGTAATTACAAGGTGATAGTGCTTGCACCTAACTCTGCACAAGAAATGGCTGACCACGGCTATATGGCTTTTGACCTTGCTGAAAAATACAGGATACCGGTGATGATACTCACTGATGCTTATATAGGGCAGATGATGGAGCCGGTAAAGTTCCCGTCAGAGCTTAAGAGAGCAAAAAGGTTCGAATGGGCTGTTTACGGCGATAAAGAGAGCAGGAACGCCCTCGTGACCTCCATAGTTATGAGCGCAGAGCTTTTGGAAGAGCATAATATAAAACTTAACAAGAAGTATGAAAAAATAGAGAAGGATGAAGTAAGGTTCGAGAACTACAAGCTTGATGATGCCGACGTGGTCTTTGTTGCCTACGGGGTATCTTCAAGGATAGCGATGAGCGCTGTTGATATACTTAGGGAGAAGAACATAAAGGCTGGTCTTTTAAGGCCTATAACCTTGTTCCCTTTCCCATAGCAGGCATGCAGGGACGTTGCTGCTTATGCAAAAAGAATAATCGCCGTAGAGCTTAGCAATGGGCAGATGGTGGATGACATAAGACTCGCAGTTAACGGCAAAAAAGAGATAGAGCACTACGGACGGATGGGTGGAATGACACCTACGGTCGAAGAGCTTGTATCTATAGTTGAATAAAAGGAGTAAGACGAGATGAGCACAAACCCAAATATACTTTGTAAGTCCAAGGCATTCTACGACGAGTTCACAAGGAAAGGCGTTGATGATGTAATAACCACACACTACTGTCCAGGCTGTGGTCACGGTATACTTCACAAGATGATAGCTGAGTCCATAATGGACCTTGGTGTACAGGATAAGACTATACTGATATCCCCTGTAGGATGTTCTGTTTTTGCATATTACTATTTTGATACTGGCAACGTTCAGGTTGCACACGGCAGAGCTCCTGCAGTGGCCACCGGCGTTAAAAGGTCAAGACCTGGCAGTATAGTGATAAGTTATCAGGGAGACGGAGACCTTGCGGCCATAGGTACAGCAGAGATCATACATGCAGCTAATCGTGGAGAGAGCATGACGGTGTTCTTCGTCAACAACGCCATATATGGAATGACCGGCGGGCAGATGGCCCCTACAACGACGATAGGTCAAAAGACCGCTACAACCCCTTATGGAAGGAAGGTCGAGAACGAAGGTTATCCTATAAAGATGTCTGAGCTTATCTCTAATCTTGACGCACCTGTATTCGTTGAAAGGGTCAGCTTGGCTGACGTTCCTAACAGGAATAAAACAAGGGCCGTCGTAAAGAAAGCGCTTCAGAACCAGGTCGAAGGAAAGGGTTTCTCTTTTGTTGAGGTCCTCTCTGCATGCCCAAGCGGCCTTAAGATGTCGCCAGTACAGACAAATGAATGGGTAAAAGCCACCCTTCATAATATATTCCCAATAAAGAATTTCAGGGACAATACAGCTACAGCACAATCTTCGTTCAAGAAAGATGCAAGTTCTAATAAAGAGGAAGTTCTGAAGGCATTGAACCTTTTGGACCAGACAACGGATTATAAGCCTAGTGTTGACAAGTCTAAGTTCGCCGACCAGAACGTACGTCTTGCAGGTTTCGGCGGACAGGGTATTCTTTCTGCCGGCAGTACGCTTTCAGTTCTAGCTATGTATGAAGGTCTAGAAACTACCTGGATACCTTCATATGGCCCAGAGATGAGAGGCGGTACTTCTAACTGCCACGTAAGGGTAAGCAACAAGAGAATAGGTTCTCCGCTGGTAGAGACCCCTAATGTGTTAATAGCCATGAACGGTCCTTCGCTCGAGAAGTTCGAATCCATAGTCAAGAAGGACGGGGTCATTATAGTTAATTCGTCGATAATAGATAAGAAGGTATCAAGAAAGGACGTTAAGGTCTATTACGTGCCTCTTACCCAGATATCAACTGATCTAGGCGTTCCAGCGGCACAAAGTGTTGCAGGACTTGCTGCTTATTTGGCTGCAACCAAAGTAATACCAGTCGAGAAATTGGAATATGTCGTCCATAAGTCTTTGAAGAGAAAAGAACTCGCGGACAAGAACATCTCTATCATAAGAAAAGTAGCTGAGCACGTTGGAGGGCAATAATGGCTTACAGGGTTTTAGTCATTAATCCGGGTTCTACATCTACCAAAATAGCTATCTACGATGGTGAGACAGAAGTCGTAAGAATGACCCTTAGACATAGTGAGGCTGATCTGTCAAAGTTCTCCAGCATCGCTGAACAGCATAAGTATAGGGAAACATTTGTCCTTAATTTCTTAGAAGAAAATAACATACCTTTGAACTCCATAAACGCCGTAGTAGGCCGTGGAGGGCTTTTGAACCCAGTGTCTGGCGGAACTTTTAGGGTTAACGACGCTATGTGTGAGTTCCTTAAGCATGCCAAGAGAGGTGAACACGCTTCCAATCTTGGCGCTATAATGGCAAAGC
>JAKLHL010000047.1 GCA_022710165.1 Bdellovibrionales bacterium
TGGTGACAAGAACGGTGATTTAGCATACTAAGAAAAGACCCGCAATATATTTTCTAAGAAACCTTCATCCTTGCGCAAATACCGGACTTTAAACTGCTGCCGTTTGAGGATTGTATAAGCATTTCAAAAGACTCCACCCTGCCCCTAAAACCCTTGCTCACAGTATTCAAGGTCTTGCTAAGGTCCCTTGGGCTCATGGTTTGATCGTGGCAGCTTATAACGAAAAAAGCAGGCTTGGGGCTTAGGACCAGCCCGCAAAGCTCCAAAAGTTCACCGAGGTTCTTTTTCAGCGACCAGGTCTTGCCGTCCTTTCCCCTTCCGAAAGCTGGAGGGTCAAGGATAACACCGTCGTACTTGACCCCTCTTTTATATTCTCTGGTAAGAAAGGTCATCACATCGTCGACTATCCATCTTATATCGTTACTTCCAAGGCCTGAAAGTTCTGCATTCTTTTTTGCCCAGGTCACCGACGTCTTTGATGCGTCCAGATGGCACACACTGCTATTTGGAGCACTGGTGAACAGGGTCGAAAGGCCCGTGTAGGCAAAGCCGTTAAAGACCTTTATGGCCCTGCCCTGCTCCTTTACAGCATCCCTTATCCACTTCCAGTTAGCAGCCTGTTCAGGGAATATCCCTAACTGGCCACCGCTGGATGGTTTTAATTCCACCGTCGCTGTATCTATCTTTGTAAGCCAGCCTTCCTGCACCTTCACGTCATTAAAGCGCCAGTCCTTTCCATCAAATACAGCGTCGGCTTCTTCCCACACGCTGTCTGGAAGCGACCTTTTGGAAGAAGCCTGCGGACAGGGTCTTTCTACGACCATGCCGGAAAAAGATTCCAGCTTCTTAAAGTCGCCGAGATCTATGAGCTCATAATTTTTATAGAAAGTATTCGTTTTTTGCATTATCCTTATAAGGTATGAAAAGAATCGGGATTTTGCAAACAGCTTTTCTTGGCGACACGGTACTTATTGCTGAAATGATAGGTAAAATTAAGCAATTGTACGGCGAAGAGGCACAAATACACATAATCCTGAGAAAAGGGATAGAGTCAATATTCGAACATGACCCAAGGATAAGCACCATAAGCATTTTTGATAAAAGGGGCAGGGAAAAAGGCTTCATAGGCCTTTTGAGGGCGATAAGAAGGGTAAGGCGCTTAAAACTGAACGTGATCTTTGCTGTTCACAGGTCGCTACGATCCACGATAATAGCAAGACTGAGCGGGGCAAGAAAGGTAATAGGATTTAAAACAGCCTCTATGAGCTTCCTCTTCTCAAAAAGGGTGCCAAGAGAAGGCGACCACGAAGTGATAAAGAACCACAGACTGCTTGAGGCGCTGGATAAAAGGTTCATAGACATACCGCCTGAAAGATCAAAGCCATACGTCCTATACCCGCCAAAGACCACGCCCAGAAAAGACCTTTCAGACGTAGAAAGCAATAGTTTCATAGTCATAGCTCCTGGATCAAAGTGGCACACAAAAAGATGGACCCTGTCAGGCTACATAGAACTCACCAACAGAATATTAAAAAGCTACGTATACAGGGTCTTCTTGACCGGCGACAAAGATGACATCAAATATTCAGACGATATAGCTTCTGGCACGGCCTCCACAAAAAGGCTGGTAGACCTTACAGGAAAGCTCAACTTACATGAACTTTTCTATCTTTTGAGCAAGGCACGATTGGTCGTGACCAACGACAGCGCTCCGCAACATATCGCTGTCGGCTTAGGCATACCCGTGGTGGTAATATTCGGACCGACGGTAAAAGAACTTGGGTTCTATCCATATTCCAACAAAGCCGTCGTTGTAGAGAATAAAAGCGTAAAATGCAGGCCGTGCGGACTTCATGGTCACAAAAAATGTCCTAAAGACACACATGAGTGCATGACAGGGATAACCCCCATAGAAGTGTTCGAGGCCATGGAAAATTTGCTTTAATTTTTTACACCTGTTCAAAAATATGCCCTGCTGGCCCTTTGCCATAAATTGTAACTTGCTGATTTAGTTAGATCTATTTTAAGAAACAGACTGGCATTTTTATTGCATGCCTTTTATCTGGTTATTAAATACTAACGGGAGTCCTCATGCTTCGTTCCCTTGCTATAAAGATCCTGATGATCATCTCTCTCATGACATCAAGCCTTTGCCTGAACGCACATGGCCCTGATGATCCTATCGATATAAATTCCCTCATAAAAATAGTCTATGGATCACTTAAAGAACAAGGCGTGAACTGCAAGATAATCGAAAGAAAAGAAAAAGGAAATAACGGCGTAGAGACCATACCACTGATACTCATATCGACCAGCGGAGAGCATTATCTAAACAAGCTGTCTAGGTCCATGAGCAGGCTTGGGATAGAGATAACCTTTGACATTGACCAGCTGCTCACGACTAACAGCAAGGCCGTGTTCTCATGGGGAGAGGACAATGCCCTCATAACAAGGATAAACCTTAGCACCTCGTTCATTGAGTCGATGGGAAGCGATGACAAAGCATCATTAAGGCACGAGACCAGGCACTTTTTGTTCCATGTACTTAGGATCTTTGGCTATGACAGCATATACTCCGGTTGGATAGAGGATAACAGCAACAGCGAGTATTATAAAAAGTCTTTCTACCTTGAAGAGATACCGATAAATATAGAGGACCTATATACGCACGCAAAAAAACTTGAGGTCAGCGAAAAGGTTATCAGCTACTCAAAGACCATCGATCGGCTTATAGGAAGATCACTGAACGTGATCGAAATAATTTCGGACATGAAAGGTCAGGCTTCTTTCTATGCCCAGGATATCGAGGCCTGGTGCTATTACGACAACGACCTGAGGTCGTTCTTGAGGTTTCAAAAAATATACAACGAAGAAAGCAAGAACTGGGTTTATTCTTTCGCTATCAGGATAAACAATGATTTCGACTATAGCAGGAGCATCAACTACGAGCTGAATATTGCGGTGAAAGAAAAAGTAGAAGACCCTTTGGCGTTGTTCTTTAACAGAATAGAAGAACAAAAAGAGCTGCTGCTCAAATATAAAGAAGCGGCCTCAAATATAGACGAAGCAATAAAAGCCTCTGATCCTGAAAAACTATTGTCAACGACCAAGGAAATAAGGGGAATAAGTAAAGAGAGCACTTCTAGCGAACCTACAGTAAAGGACCGCTTAACAAAATGGAAGAGCCACCTAAAGAAGAACCTTGCAAAGCTAAAGATAGAAACCACTTTTTCCGTGCCTGTAAACAACGCATACATGAAAGAATATTCAGATAATCCTGACAGCCTGTTCAAGATGCTGGCCGAGAAAGGTTTTTCACTCAGCGAAGAGGACATAGACCTCTTGTTCGGTGAAAAGGATGTAGGTGGAGAACGTCACGGCGGAATTTACAACTATTGGTCAAAGAACATCAACGAAGGGGATAACTGGATCTATGTAGCGCTTGTTGGAGCTTTGGTATATGACCTATACTACAGCGACAGGAGCATCTCTCTTACTATACTAAGCGCATACAAGTACGCAAAAATAATAAACACAACGGCCATGGACATAAGGGAAGAGATAACTAAAAAACAACTTTTACCAGAGACGAACATAGATAATGTCATTATGAAAATAGATATAATAAGGGCTTCAAGCATAAAAAAGACTGACATTAAACTGCCTTAAATATTAACAGCTGTTCAAATACCATACTGGCAAAGGCCTTGCCCAAACCACTTTACAAACATAAGTTATTGATATAATTGTGTTTTTTTGGACGTGACATGCTGGCATTTTAATTGCATGAAATTTAGGGTCGTTTTATAAACCAAGGGGGCTTTGCATGCCTTTTTCTGTGATCGTGCGCCTTTTATTATTGCTCTCACTAATATCACCTTTTGCGGACCTTTGCGCACAGAACAAGGGATTGATAGCATCAAAACTCCTTGATGAGGCAGAGAACGATCCAAAAAGCAGGGCTAACGTAACCAAGCTCAACACAGCCATCGCATACTTCTCTGATGTGCTCAAAGAACAGGGAATAGACTGCAGCATAAACAACGAAATAGTAAATATAGAGGACGAAGAAGCTTCTGTTCCTTTCATTGTCATTTCTCCGGACGGAGATCACTACCTTAACAAGTTCGCCGCGACCATGAATGAACTTAAAGTAGACCTTGTGTTCCACCCTTATTCATTGATAGACAACGAAGCTGCAGCCATGTTCGAACCAGGCGAGGACAAAGGCACCAGAAGCAGAATGGTAATAAGCAGGGAATTCATCGAGGAATATGGTGGCTCAGATAAAATGTCAATAAAGCACGAGATGAGGCACTTCCTCTCTTATATACTTGCTGTAATGGGCTATGACTCAATATACGCCGGAGAGATAAGGTTCAAAGTAGAGAGGCTGGACAACAAGGCCTATAAGGCTGGTTTTGTACTTGATGAGCTCCCAGCGTGGAGCGAGGATATCTATGAATCTGCTAGAAGGTTCAATGCCTCTTTCAAAAAACTATATCTTGGTTTCCACCCAGAGATAGGCACAATAGCGTCTGAGCTAAGGACTTATCTAAATAATAACGCTGCCTATAGTGCCCTTGATGCCGTAGAGACCAAAAAACAAATAATGAACTTCATATATTTCTATGCTGACGGCATAGATAACACTGAAGGCAGGATAAGCAAACTCGACGATCTGCTTAATTACTTCTACCTGCCTCAGGATAAAAATAAAAAAGACCTAATGAGAGAAAAGATACTTGCCCTTGCGAACAGGGACCTTATGTTTGAAACTGAAGAAGAAATAAAGAACAACCCATCAGCGACTTACTATGACCCCATTGCCCTGGGCAAGAGGCTCTCTGACATTGATTTTATACTTCGATCTATATCATCCTCGTCTAATATAATGGACAAACTTTCAAGTTCCATAGAGAGCAGCTTAAACTCCATACTCTCCAGAAAAGGGACCCTTAGCTACACGACAAAGACTAAACCAGGCTACAAACTCTCAATAAAATATACAACAGGCATGATCATAAATTACAAGTGGAGCAACAACAGCATTACCAATAAAAAGGTCCACCTGTTCGAGGTGGAAGGTGCCAACAACATAAGCTCATACAAGGTCAAGATAACCGCCAGGGACGAGAATGAGGACCTGAAAGAGGTGCTTTTCAAAAGGGTCGAAGAACAAATTGCGATCTCAAAGATATACAACGAAAAGAACCAGAAGATCCTGAGTGAAGCAAAAAGTTATATTGATGCTATAACCCCTTCTGAGGATAAAAATCTTAGCCCAAAGGAACTTGCCCTGCTGATGAAAGAAAAAATGCCGCAGATCCTGGAGATGACAAAGGAGCTCAGCGATATAAACAAGGACTCATTCTCTAACGATATAGACCTAAAGGAAGTGATCCCTGTCTGGAGAAAATACATTGAAAGCCTGGAGCCAAAAGAGAGCACTGCAAAGAAAGTGACAAAAGTAAAAAAGAACACCAAGGTTAACAAACCAAAGAACAATAACGACGATGACACGCAGTTTTGCGAAGTAGACTTTAGCAATCCAAAAAAAGTTAATGTCTTTAACAAAGTGCTTAAAACGAACAAAAATACTGCACCGGCTGTGATGCTCGAACTTAGCGCATACCTTGGCGGGTCCACGGCAAGCTACGAAGAGCAGGTAGACCTTCTATTGAAAAATATCGCCGAAAATGACCTCAAACTTGGCGATGCTGAGCTAGACCTTTTATTCGGGAAAAAAGATGAAATGGGAGAAAGAGCAGGAGGTCTTATCGACCTTTGGATGGACGCACCTGATGAAGGGAACAATCGTTATTACATAGCCCTTGCAGGAGCCTCCGCATATGGTGATCACTCATCAGAAAGGTCAATTGCAAGGTCAGTAACAAGGGCCTACAGTATCTCCGGACTTATAAACTTACCATCAGCAGACATAGTTTATGAGCTCCAAACAAAGGACCTGGTCCCTATGAACATAGACAAGGACCTAATGATAAGAAGGATAGATGCAATAAAGCTTGTAAGCCCCAAAACCCGCTCTGTATCTAGGTAATAAAGACCCCTTGAAAAAAATATATTTAAATGACGTTTTAACTTGAATTTTTTACAAACATAATGCTAAAACCAATTTTAATATCAATAGGGAGGGCCCCCTTCATGAAATGTCACTCTAGGACTTTGCTAATAACCATTATCACTCTTTCCATTATCATAAGCTCTGATGCACAGGCACAGTTTGGCAGAAGGAGCAAGGTTGTACGATCAATAAGAAAAGGCAATGTAGAGAGAGTTGAAGACCTTGTCTCTAATGGGACTGTGAACACGAACAAGAGCTTCTTTAACAGGAACACCCTCGTTGGCGAAGTGATAAACGCTAATATCAGCCAAAAAGATAAGATCAAAATTATCGAATCGCTCATAAAGAATACCAGGTCCAGCATAAATGAACAGATAAACATCGGGCGTTCAAAAAAGAGCTATCCTCTTATGGTAGCTATACAAAGGAACGAACTTGAACTCGCAAAGAGGCTAATAGACCTTGGTGCTTTCGTCCACGTAATGGACAGCAAGTGGAACAGCCCCCTAAGCGAAACAATAAAACTTTTGATGAAATGCCCTGTGAACTCTGACTCCTATCAAAACACGGTAAACCTTGCTGAATATATCGTCGAGGCTTTCCCATGGAGTGTTACTATTGACCCAGCCATGACCGATGACGAAATGGCATACGACCTATATACAAAATATACTTATGACCCTATCAAGGAGTGTATAAGAGGAGCCTGGCCTGAAGTATTGGAGCCAATTATAGGTTCAGCACTCTCTAACAATGAACTGGTAACTGGCGTTCTTAGAAAGACCATTGAGGCAAATCAGTCTAAAGCCTTAAAAAAGGGATTCATGAAATCCATAAGCAACGAGCTGATAAAGAGACAGATAAATGTAGACAATATTACCTACGTCAACAACCAGGGAGTGAAAGAGACCCCGATAGAAATGGCAGTAAGGATGGACGACGCTGGAGCTTTCGTAGCACTCACAGATATGGGAGCTGAAAAGCCGAGCATTTCGTTCGTAGAAAGGAACAACGCCCTGAACATAAAAAAGATAATGAAGGAAACGACCATAAATAAAGAAAACATACTATCCATCCTGAGTGAATATAACTATGGTTTTGATTCACAGGACTTTGAAGAACAGATGGATGCGGCAATATCAAGAATGAACATCCTGGACGAATATAAGATCGGCGACAAAGAACTTAAGCTTTTCTTTGGTGAGAAGAACGAGTTCGGTGTAAGGACCGGAGGTGTTTTCGACTACTGCCTTGATAACTTGGAAGAAGGCAATAACATGTCCTACATGGCCCTTATTGGAGTCCTGTGCTATCAAGACCAATACGTAAGATCAGAAAGATACATTTCAACCACCATAATCAATGGGTACAAAAAGTCCGGCTTGATGACCCTGGAGTCATGGCTCTTAGCTGAAAAGCTTAAAGTAAAAGAGTTCATAATCCCTGGGACAAGAGTTGAGTTCATAAAGACCATCGACCTTATAAAAGGGGCAAAAGTACCCGCTGTAAAAGGCGCTCTCTATTGACATAAGAGTTGTTTAGGGGTTTTATATACAGGTCCCTGATAAATAAAAAAATAAGGAGCCTGTATCATGGAAAGAACTAAACAGTACATCCAAAAAACGGATAAATTTGGAGCTCACAACTACAAACCGCTACCAATAGTCCTTGAAAAAGCTCAGGGTGTCTGGGTTTGGGACGTTGACGGCAACAAGTTCATGGACATGCTAAGTGCATATTCGGCGCTGAACCACGGCCACAGGCATCCAAAGATAGTAGAAAGGGCAAAAAAGCAACTGGACAAGGTCGCCTTGGTGTCCAGGGCTTTCTATGCAGAAAAGCTTGCCGATTTCAACGAAAGGATAACAAAACTCACAGGCTATGGGATGACACTGCCCATGAACTCAGGAGCTGAAGCGGTAGAAACAGCGATAAAGCTGATAAGGAAATGGGCTTATACCGTAAAAAAGATACCAAGATACGAATCGGAGATCATAGTATGCTCAGACAATTTCCACGGAAGAACAACGACTATAATATCCTTTTCTACCGATGAAGATTACAAGAAGGATTTTGGTCCATTCACCCCTGGATTTAAGATCGTCAAATACGGAGACATAAACGAACTAAAGAAAGCCATAAACAAGAACACTGCAGCTTTCCTTGTAGAGCCTATACAGGGAGAGGCTGGTATAAATGTGCCTCCTGCAGGCTACCTAAAGGAAGCAAAGAAACTCTGCGAAGAGAACAATGTCCTATTCGCTGTGGACGAGATACAGACAGGCCTTGGAAGGACAGGAAAACTTTTCTGCTATATGTGGGAGGGGATACGCCCTGATATGCTCATCGTCGGTAAAGCGCTCGGCGGAGGCTTGATGCCTATAAGCGCCGTACTCGCTGATGAACCAATAATGGGGCTATTCAAACCTGGAGAGCATGGCTCGACCTTTGGAGGTAATCCTTTGGCATGCGAGTGTGCTCTTGCAGCAATGGACGTCCTTGAGGAAGAACACCTTGTCGAAAGATCTGCAGAACTTGGCAGCTACTTACTACAGAAATTAAAAGATCTGAACTCTCCTCTTGTAAAAGAAGTAAGGGGCAAGGGACTCTTGGTAGGAGTAGAATTAAAACCTGAGGTCGGCAGTGCAAGACCTTACTGTGAGGCCTTGATGAAGAAGGGGCTCCTCTGCAAGGAAACACACGACCATGTAATAAGGTTCGCACCTCCTCTAGTAATAACAAAAGAAGAACTGGATTGGGCGATAGGCCTGGTAAAAGAAGTCCTTAAATAATGTTCTTAAAGATACTGTTCCTTTGTTCATCTGGGTTCGTTGCCGGTTTCATAGATTCAATAGCCGGCGGAGGCGGACTTATCAGTTTACCTGCCCTGCTCGCCGCAGGGATACCCTCACACATCGCACTTGGTACCAATAAGTTCCAGTCGATGTTCGGGACCTCTGGTGCTGTAATAAACTACGCAAAAAAGAACAAGATAATTTGGAAAGCCGCACTGATAGGAGTACCCTTTGCACTTTTCGGCTCATGGATAGGAGCAAAGCTGACGCTGATAATAGAACCTGGAACACTTGCCAAGGTCCTTATCTTCATGCTGCCGCCGGCAGCTATACTTATGTTCGTATCCAACTCTCTGGTGAACAGAAAAAAAGACCCCAAGGTCTGCAGAATAGATAACTACCTTATAATAAGTCTGGTGTGTCTGTTCGTGGGTACTTACGACGGGTTCTTTGGTCCTGGAACGGGGACTTTCCTTATAGTCCTTATGGTGCTTTTGTGCAGAATACCTCTCATAAATGCAAGCGCGACCGCAAAAGTATTCAACCTTGCATCTAATATAGGGGCTGTAGCGGCATTCATTGTATCAGGGAATGTTTATTATGCCCTTGGCATAGTGATGGCAGTATCCAACATCGCCGGCAATCTTACCGGGAGTTCCCTGGCAATAAAAAAGGGAAATCCTTTTGTACAAAAATTCGTATATATAGCGATAGGGATATTATTTGTTTATCTGATCTGGACCCAGTACAGCTGAGCTTATCTCTACTGTAAAAGTACTGCCTACGTCCAAGGTGCTGTCCAAAGAGACCTTGCCATTATACAAAGAAACGAGTTTTTTTACCGTTGAAAGACCAAGACCGCTGCCGAGTATGTTTATGGTCTTCTCGTTCTTTATCCTGACAAAATCATTGAACAGTCTTTTCACATCTTCAGGATCAATGCCTATACCCGTGTCAGAGACCTTTATCTGCACTTTGCCTTCCATTGGTTTTATATCTACTGTCACTGTGCCGTTATCCCTGTTGTACTTGACGGCATTGGTTATAAGGTTGTTGAGTATTATGTCCAGCTCTCCCCTGTCTCCAATAAAGTCTACAGCTTCGGGAGCATTGATGGATAACTTAATGTTCCTCTGGGTAGCTTCAAGAGCCGCCACATCCAT
>JAKLHL010000048.1 GCA_022710165.1 Bdellovibrionales bacterium
ATAATTCAATAACCAAATCAGTGCATAGAGTTACAATGAAGTCCAAGATTTTACAATTATAAAATCCCTTTTTTGGCGCAGAGCTGAATCAATAGTTAACTGCTTGTTTTTACTTTAAATTATTTCTAAGCAAAAACTCATCATTGCTTATTACAGTCTCAAACTTATCATCATAAATAAGCTCATACTTATCAGACAATATAATGGCGCGGTCAAAAAGACCGTTAACATACTCATAGTCGTGGGTGGCTGATATTATTGTCTTTTTAGCCACCTTGTTCATCTCTATCAAGAAGTCTTTCATAAAGCGTTTTGTGTGTGGATCAAGCCCGTTCATCGGCTCATCAAGGACGAGGACGTCGGGATTCGTTGATAAAACTGCCGCGAGTGCCACCTTCTTTTTTTCACCATCACTAAGGTTATATGGGATCCTGCCGGCAAGATGCCCTATGTTTAAAAGACCAAGACAGTCTTTGACCCTTTTATTTATCTCGCTTTCTGTAAACCCCATCTGTCTTGGGCCAAACGCAACTTCTTCAAAGACCGTGGGGCAAAAAAGTTGGGATTCTGGATTTTGGAATAAAAAGCCCACTCTCTTATAAAAAGACCTCATGAAAACTGAATCCTGGTGTTTTTTATCGTTAAGCTCATTCCCGTCAAAGAAATATTTTCCACAGTATGGGGCAACAATACCACTGATCAATTTAAGCAGTGTCGACTTGCCGCTGCCATTGGGACCTAACACAGCAACGGACTCGCCTTCGGCTATCTTAAAACTTATATTAGATAGGGCGAGTTTCTCTGAATATCCTGCCTTTACATTCTCTACATATATAAGCGGCTTCATATCAAATAACCAAATAGAACAAAGATAACAAAAAGAGAAGCATAATAAAGGTCATGCCTTGAAAAACGGAGGCTCTTTTTATTAGGAAAGTACTTCCCATTAAACCCTCTTAAGATCATCGAATTATAAAGACTCTCTCCGGAGTTTTTTGTTTTTATGAAAAGAACTCCTACAGAGTTGAACAAGGCCTTTTTTATACCCTTATCCCTGCCTATAGATCTTAATTTTATAGCAGTAAGCAGTTCTGAGGCCTGTGTGCCAAAGATCACGATATATCTAAAAGAAATGTCCATCAGCAATATAACCATATCTGGTATCAAAAGTGATCTCAGCGAAGATGTTACCATATAATAGTCAGTACTATGAACATAAATGTTAATGGCCAGGACCGTTGTAAAAACTTTTAGAACTATCATCAAGGAGTTCGCACCATTGGGATAAATAATTAAAGCTGGCAAAAGTATCACGCCGCTAAATATTGCTGCAAAGAATGGTACATACAATATTTTTTTTAGATCTTTAGCACAAAAACCAAAAAGAATAAGAAAAGAAAATCCGTTGATGAAAACACAATAAAGGGTGCTCCTAGACAACGATACAGATATAATTATGAAAAACGTAGTTATTACTTTTAGAAATGGGGACACCCTATACACAGACCCTGTTTTACCGATATTCTCTGTTCTTATCCTGGAAGATACAGACAAGAATCTCAACACGCTCTTATTGAGCAGGCTGGTAACATCACTTGGCGCAGGTTCGTATTGATCTTTTTTACTGATCCAATCCAACATTAACATCTCTGCTCATTAGTGTTTTTATCAATCTGAACACCACCAATATCAACAATAGTCCCAAAAATGCCGAGAGGACATATCCAAGACTTTCACTGCTTATCCAAGGCATCCTGTAATCTGGCATTATAGAATTAAAATTAATACCATCCTTCATTCCGCTTGGCACATAACCAAGGACCCTGTTTATATGCTCGCTGTCCCACTCACCCCACGCTGTACCAGAAGCAATGAGCCCTATCGGTGTAGCTGCTACCATTAATGCTATAACGGCTGTGAATGGATTTAACTGAGGATAATCTTTATTGCTTATTATATCTGGAGAAACCTTTTTAATGAATGAATATACCCCTATAGAAGCAAGGCCCTCAACGATGCCAGCAACAAAAATATGCGGTACCATCATGGCTGGTATGGATATGTTCAGTGGATATGGCGCATAAAGAGGCAAACCGCTGACATCCTTAAATAACAGAGGCTGAAGTCCAAACTCTATGGCTGTCACCAAAGCACCAAGGTTTATAGAGAGATATGAGGCTATAAAAACACTAACGAGGCCCCATTTATCAGATCTTGAGAATCCCTTAAGTATTACCCATATATAATAACCAGCAAATGGCATTATGAACGCCATGTTGAAAGCATTCGCGCCAAAGGCCAGAACACCTCCGTCACCAAAGAACAGAGCTTGTATCAACAAAGAAATGCTCATTGCAAGACAGGCCTGATAAGGGCCGGCCAAGATACCTATGAGGGCAGCACCCGTAGCATGACCAGTTGTTCCACCTGGAAGAGGTATGTTGAACATCATCAACACAAAAGAAAAAGCTGAAAGCAACCCTATAGAAGATATATTTTTGTTACCGAGTTTCCCTTTTATTTTCTTAGAAGCCCTAGACCATATCGGCAACATTGTGATCGTAAGAACAGCACATGTAGACGGACTAAGGTAGTTGTCTGGGATGTGCATCAAAACCTCCAAAGAACGGACGGAAATACGGTTAAGTAGTTCCGTCCGTATATATTATCCAGCAAGGGCCTGATTTGTTGCCCCGCCGGGAAGAAAGCACACAAAAAAGTGGGAGACCTAAGCACAGTCTCCCACTTTATCATACAAAATCTATCAGATAAATTAGTTGCCAGCTGCTATCGCTTCCACTGGGCAAACACCTATGCAATTTCCACAATCTATGCACTTAGAGGCATCTATTTTAAAAACACTGCTATCCTGAACTATAGCTGATACAGGGCATTCTGGCTGACATGCTCCGCATCCAACACATTTCTGTTTATCTATTGAGTGTGACATATTGGTCCCTCCTTTGGTTTTTATAGGTTAATGGTAAATCATATTATCTATATGGGGTCAAATAAAATAAACAGCGCCAATCTAATGACTTAGAGCACATCAGATTTATACGCTTGTAAAACACGGCAACTGATTATAATATGGCCCTCATGATACTAAAACATGGGAACGGAAAAATAACTTTTATATTTGACCAACCGTCTTCTTCGCCTGTTTTTTTAACTGGTGATTTCAACAACTGGAGCACCCAAATAGACCCAATGGAGCTGATAGAAGAAAAGTGGCAAAAGACCATAAAGCTTAAACCTGGCGCATATCAGTTCAAATATTTTACAATAGAAGATGGGGTCGGGATGCAGTGGTTCAATGACTGGCGCGCCGACGCATATGTGAAGAGTCCATTTGGCGGCGAAAATTCAGTAGTAATAATAGATTAAAAGACCAATATCTGTACGATAACCTCTGGCTTGTCATCAAACATTTTCCTAAATTCACGTCTTGTAATTGTTCTTATTTCAAGCCTTGAAGCTTCTATGTTCTTAGAGACCTTGCTCTTTTTAATATAATCCCTAACTTCTTTTTTTATGTTCTTTACTAGGGTCTTAAGCTTTTCGCTGTCAGCGACACCAATGGAATTAACCTCTACCAGATCAAAGAACTTCCTTTTACTATCAACCATGACGGTTACACTAACAGTGCCGTGCATGGCAAGCAGCGTTCTAGTTTTTATAAGGCTTTTATCTATTAAGGTACCGCTGTCTGAATCAAGGTAAAGTTTTTTTATTTCATAATTATTAGATACGAAAGCTTTGTCCTTATTAAAGGAGAATTCATCCCCACCCCTAAGGATGAAGCAATTCCCGGGATCAACACCGTTATCAACAGCAAGTTCTACGTGTTTTGTTAAATGTATATATTCACCATGCATCGGGACAAAGAACTTCGGGGAGGCTACTTTTATAACATGCGCCAGGTCTTCGCTGTAAGCATGACCAGAGGAATGAACATCCTGAACATCTGAATAAACTATTTCAGCGCCTTTTTCGCTAAGCCGGTTCATGGTATCCATTATGACCTTCTCATTACCTGGTATCTGGCTGGAAGAGAATATTATCATATCGCCGCTTTCTACCTCTATCTGAGGGTGATAACCATATGACAGCCTGACTACAGCCGAGTTCCTTTCGGCTTGGCTTCCAGTGCACAGGAAAACACAGTCGCTGTCGTTATATTTTGACATATCACTTTCTGGCTTTATGCAGCCCTCATCATCTTCAATGTAACCAAGCTTCCTGCCAATACCGATGTGGATCTTTATATTATTGCCGCTAATGAAAAGATTTTTACTGTGCTTCTTTGAAAGGGATATTATTTGGTTTATCCTATCAATGTTCGACGAGAACAATGTAACGATTATCTTTTTCTTTGCTCTCTTAAAACAACTATCCAGATTTCTATAGACCTCTTCCTCTGAGACAGGCCTTGAATCATCGAATGCGTTGGTGCTATCACTTAGAAGAAGGTCTATTCCGTTCTCTTTGCTTATATGTTCTATCTTGCCAATAAAATCCTTTGTGTATTTATCCCCTAACTTAAAATCTGCAGCATAAAGTATATTAACACCCTTTGTTCTTATAAAAAGAGCCCCAGAATCGGGTATACTGTGGTCTACTCTTATATATTCGACCAAAAAAGGCTCCTCTAATATCGGCTCGCCAAAATTAATACCTCTAAGGTTTTTCTTTGGGCTAATACCAGTGGTATTCTTGCACCTTGCAGTTATTACTTCTGAAGCATACGACGCCGCATATATTCTAGGCGAAAAGGTCCTTAACAAATATGGTATTCCCCCAACATGGTCTTCGTGGCCGTGAGTTATAAATAAAGCAGGGATCTTCCCAAACTTAGATAAAACATCATCGTAATCTGGCATTATGGTCTCAACACCAAAATGCTGGGTGCTCGGGAATATAACGCCGGCATCAATGCAAATGTTGTCAGAACCAGACCTGAACATGAACATGTTCATCCCTATTTCTCTAACACCACCGATCGGGATAAGTTTTATCATTTTTAGGCACCGCCTAGAATTTGTTCGTTAGACCCACCAAAACGACGAAACGACTATAGTTGGCAGATGGATCTGGTCCGGTATAATAACCAAAGGAATTATACGCATCAGAATTTACCCACTCAGCCATGGCCTTTGTGGTAAAAGAAATATTCTCTTTGATACCGCTTATAACGAATAGTGGTATAGAAAATTCTGTAATGAAGCCGAGCCTGTGGTCAACCCTCCTTGGTGATATCCTGTAGTAACGATAAATATATTGGAACGTAGCCAGATTGACTATACTGTCATACCAGATCGACTTTAACTCTATGGCAACTTTTTGATCTACATAGAAATTAGAATATACAGAATCATATGCCATCCTTTCATAAACAGCTGCAAGAGACGTACTTTCAGACATAATGTCTGTAACTCTCAATGACATTACTGGTTCATGAAAATCTAAACCATACTGATAGTTCATCCAAAGAAAACCAGCTGTAAGGTCCATTTTCAAACTATCACTAAGCCTGCCTGTCAGACCTGTAAAACCATTTATATAAACTGAATCTGAATTTCCATAAGGGGAGGCACCATAGCCGGCTGTATAGTATGATCTGCCGCCTATTACACCTAGTTTCAATGCTGTTTCTGGAAAGAAAAAATATCTAGACTCAATATTTATATATGCTTTTTTGTTGTTGAAATTTTCATATATGTTCTCGTCGTATTCTTTTGAATCAAGGGCTATGCCGCTAAGGAATTTCCACGAACGGCTGTGGGTGTCGTGTTCAATGTTGGCCCTTATTGACAACATGTTCCACTTTGATCGTGTTTCTGTATCCATTAGTATCGGGTCACTATTGTTCATATATCTGCTTAGAAAAGAAACTGTGGTTTGATCGTCGGGGCGTATATCTAAGCCGCCATTGAACTTCCATTTAAAGAAACTTTGCTCTGTGTTCTTGAAATATCTGTTGTAATCTATACCACCGCCAACTGTTACAATTATTTCTCTCTTGTCAAAGACAAGGTCTAGCTCCGGATCAACCCTAAGCAAATAGTCCATCCCTGAAGACGACTCCATATAAAGTGAGTTGGAGTCTACGCCGCCAAGAATAGATATTGAATCTTTAACATAGAACCTTGCTTCTAACACAGTTGGGAGAAGGCATATTATTATAAATATCGCTCTTAAGATAATCATCTAAATGGGGCCCTCGCTGCCGGATAATCTTCTGGGATAACGATATCTGTTTTTATGTGCTCCTTTTTACCTACAACTTCATCTTTTATTATCTCGTTCCCACTATTCTTGCTCGATAACAAGGAGTTCTTTAGAAGACAGTCCTCTATGTTTAGATTGACGCTAGAAAACAACTGGTTAACCTCCCTTATCCTTTCTAGCTCTTCAAATAATCTTATCCTAAAATCCTTGCAGTCCATGTTGTCTAATTTTGTAAGTATCGGCCCATATGCATAATCAACCACTTTAAGCGCGCTCAACCCATCTCTAATGCAACTCTCCTGTTCCTGCATGCCGTTTTTAACCTTTTTATCAAGATCAGCCTCTATTCTTTGTAATATGACCCTGTTACGGCTTATAGTGTTCTTTTCTTTTGCAACTTTCTCACAAAAAAGATCTTTCATCGTAGAATCAAAATCGCGACCAGAGTAGATTGGTTGCAATTGAAGAAGCGTTAAAAAAAGTAACGACAAACTGAACAAGCCTAAAACCTCCCTTTAATTCTGAGCCGTAAAATTAAGAGGATAATTCACTATAACCTCTCCGCCTTTTGGATCTGGGAATTTTATCCTGGAAAAAACCCTCTGTACACACGATGTAAGGTTTTTGTCCTTAGAGGTGTTCCCACTGAATCCCATTCTATCCTTTGCGACTTCTCCACTAATAAGTATCATGAACTTTACCTTTAGTTCGCCACTTAGTCGAGGATTGCTTTTAAGCGCCTTATTATAACAATACTGGAATGCACTCACATGTTGCGACAGCACTTTGGCAATTACGGCGGGGCTCATTGTACCGGCACCCTCTACATCGTCCCCGCCTATTTCTCCCAGAATATTAACAGCACCAGATTCATTGCTGCCGCCAAAGGCCACCAAGCCTGAGCCTGTTGTTGTTTTAAGTGAGCCTATATCAACACCAGAGGCATCACCGGAGCCCCTTTTTATCTTGGCCTCATCTATAGAAGACCCTGTCCTAAGGCCGGAGACCCCTTTTAGTGCCTTATCAAGTTTGTCGCTAAAACCTCCTTCCTGAAACAGGTTTGCGACAGTGCCTCCTTTTCCTCTAGAACCTATTATACCTATAATGCCTGCGGACCTAACGACTTCCGAAGAACTCTTCTTGGTCTCAACCCCTCCTCCGCCGGCTCTTCCTTTTGAGGCTATCGTCACACCTTTATTCCTTAAAGCCTTGTCCTTAGAACCATTCCCACTTTTTTTTCTATCACTATCTGTTTTTTTTGTGTCTGCCATTTTAACACTGGCATTAGCTGGTTTTGCCCTTTCTTTTATGTCTTGTCTTTTCTTTGTTTTAAATTGATCTGGCTTATCCATTATAAGTCTGGCGAACCTTTCTGGTATTTTCTCAAAGCTAACATTTCCATTGGTATATTTAACATTAGAAAAAGAATTAACGATAAGAACGTAAGCGAACAGGAACCCGATCAATATTGTAAAAAAGGTAAAATCGAAATCACTCGTAAATATGCCGCCCCTATATTCTCTGGGAAGTTTCCTGGGTGTTTTCTCTGAAGGATATATCTTCAGCAACAATGTGTGTCTATCAAACAAAAGTATTACCCTTACGTTATCAGATAAGGGGATAGTCATTACATCGCCATTTATCGATACTCCTGGGTGCGCCTTTGCGTCCTCCATAGACAAGGCTTTGTCCCCGTGGAACAACTTGCCGCCAAATCCTTTTGGGACATTAAGGTAATATTTATCTTCTGAATATTGCAAGATCGGAAATCTTTTATAGAAACCTTCTATGTTAACAACTATCGTATTATCAAATGCTGTCCCTATTGAAACATCCTTAAGCTCATCCACAAGAACTTCATTTATCAATCTGCCCGACTCAAGTAATCCTATTTTTATATTTGGTATATTACTCATATTAATCCACTATTTCTTTAGCGCCACAAATTTAAAATCATTATATTCAGCCTGACCAGCCGTATACATTATCTGTCTTAAAAAATAAAAAGGCAGGTCTTTATCCATTTGCAGGACTATCATTCCTTCTGATTTAAGTTTTTTATTAACAGAAGCAATATATTTCGTCTTGTCTGCTTGCAAAAGAAGCACTTCATACAAAGGCTCTATTTTGAAACCACTATCATCCAGGTCCGCCTCTTTAACAACGCCCTTCTGGTGCTTAAAAACAACCTTCCCTTCTACAATAACGTTATATTTATCAACAATTATAGTAAGCACTTCTACTGGTTTCTTGTCTGCGTTGCTTTTTGGGAAATCCATGTAACCAGAGGCTTTTACACTATGATATGTCGCTGCACTAAAGTTTATAAGCAGGAATATAAGCAACATAACGAACATATCCAATAATGCCGTTATGTTTATCTCTGGCACTCCAAAATCTCTCCCTCTTGATCTTCTTAATTTTCTCAAAGCACACCACCACCAAGAACCACATTCGGGAACATCGTCTTTTTCTTAATGATCCCTTTTCCGTCTATATCGATCTTTTCCCTGCTGGCATCCATGGTCATTATTATATCCTGGAACTTGGTGTCGGATTGAGGGACTATTATGATCGACCATTCTTCAGGATAATTGGACTTTATCTCTGCAAGCTTCTTATTAAGCAAATCGTAATCATATTTCCCGTTATTCTTTTTTATCAGCGTACCAGAACCATCAACAGTTAAAATGCCCCCTGTGCCACCAACCACAAAGCCATCGTCTGTGATAGCCACTGTAAGACCAAGTTTTTTTTGCTCCTGGCCTTCCTGCTGAACAATATTCGTATCATCTGCAAAAACAGGTAAAGATGCATCTAAGATAACATATTCAGTAAAACTTACCGAAAGGAGCAAGACTGGTATTACAGCTACTATAAAATCAAGGAGTGGGACAAGATTAACATTCCTTAAGGCTGTAACCTTTTTTTTCCTTCTAGAAGGCATGGCAGCCTAAACAACCCCCATTCTATTATTATCATCGTCTTTTGTCGGTAGGGGCGGCTGGTCTGATGCTCCAGGCACTCTGTTCCTGACGGTCCTATATTGTTCTGAGATGACATTGACGACAGAAACAGAATATCTATCTATGTCGTCCATCATTTTATTGGCCTTGTTGGACAGATAACTGTGTATGATTATGGCGGTAACAGCAACGATAAGACCAAATGCAGTACAATGCATAGCTTCGGCTATACCTGAAGCCAGCATTTGCTGCTTCTGAGCAGGGTCTGCAGCTGAAAGAGAACTAAAAGAGGTTATAAGGCCTGTTATGGTCCCTAAAAGCCCCAACAGTGTAGATAGATTGGCAAAAGTAGCTATAAACCCCAATCCAGCTTGTATTTGCGGCACAACCTTTAATGAAGCCTCGTCCATGGCGCCTTCTATATCTTCTATCGGTTTACCAAATTTTAAAAGGCCCGATCGGATCACTTGTGGGAGGCTCGCACTGTTTTTTATCTGGCACATTTTTATGGCTCTCTCAACATTGTTGGAGGCAAGAAGTTTCATTATCTGCCTCATAAAAGGAGCGCTATCAACAGCATAAACAAAATAAAGCTTTATAAATCTATCAACTGATATGGCAATAACAAGGACACCAACAACTCCTATTGCATACATAAAAGGTCCGCCCTTTTGGAATGCAATTGCGATCGTTTCATAAATACTCATTTAAAATATAACCTCCGAGGTAAGTTTTAAAAAGGCTCTGTATAGGTCGGTTCAATTATAGCATTTACATAGTCATAATCAGCAAAATTATCCTTAAACTCAACGTCTGATTTCTTTATTA